>NZ_CP135078.1 GCF_032121415.1 Streptomyces parvus
GGTGCCGTACCAGCACGTGGAGGGTGGGGACGAGCGGGGTGAGGGCGGGTTTCCGCTGGGGCGGTGGCTGTCGGATCAGCGGAGGGCGATGCGGGCGGGGACGATGCTTCCCGGTCGGGCGGAGGACCTGGAGGCGCTCGGCATCGTGTGGGATCCGGCGGATGCGGCGTGGGAGGAGAACCTCGGTGCGGCGAAGGCGTACTTCGCCGCGTACGGGACTCTCGCGGCGCCGGTGACGGCCATGATGATGGACCGGCCGGTGGGGCAGTGGCTGGCCAACGCCCGGAAGAAGAACGGGCTCGGGAAGGACCAGGCGCGGGCGCGGCGGCGTGCGGCGGCGCTGGCCGCGATCGACCCGGACTGGAACCCGGACTGGCCCATCGACTGGCAGCGCCACTACGCCGCCCTGAAGGGCCTTGTCGCTCCCGGGAGCGTGCTCGGACATGTGCAGCCCGGAGCGATGGTGAACGGGCTCGACGTCGGCGCGTGGCTGGCCGCCCAGCAGGATGGGTGGGAGCGGCTGGCCGCGGCGCAGCGCGAGCGCCTGGTCCAGCTCGGCGTCCGGCCGCCCGAGAAACCGGCCACCGAGGCCGTCGAGGGGAAGGCACGGCCGCGGCGGGCGACGGGCGGTGCGCGGGCCGGGGCGTTCGAGCGGGGTATCGCCGCGCTCGCCCAGTACGCGGCCCGGGAGAGGACGGTGGTAGTCGCGCGGTCCTGGAGTGAGGAAATGCCCGACGGGACGTCCGTGCGGCTCGGAGTATGGCTGTCGAACGTGAAAAGCCGCCGGGCCACACTCACCGGCGAGCAGCTCCAGCGGCTGGCCGGGTTGGGGCTGGAATGGGCAGCGGCCGGGCGGCCGTCCTGAAGCGGGCTTGACGCTGGTGTCTCTTCTGACGGCGGGTCAGGCCGTGCATCGTTCTGGTGTGCGGGTGGGATCCCGGGTGAGGCCCGGCTGCCGGGGGCGTTCCAGAATTCTGGAACGCCCCGGTGGTTCTACCGTCCGCGCCCTTGGCGTGGTGCGGGGGCGGTCTGGCGGTGGTGTGCGGGCGCGGCAGGTTCGGCGGGGGCGGGCGCTGCGTGTGCGCGGTGGTGTCCGGGCGGGTCGTGGTGGAGCGGGCTGCGGGGGCGGAGACGCGGGGCCCGGTGGGCAGGGGCGTGTCCAGCGGTGTGGTGAGGGCGTAGTGGGCGGCGAGCGGCAGACGCGTGGCGGGGTCGGCGGGCGGGCCGGTGTGCCAGGCGGCGGTGTCGGGGGTGAGGCGGGCGAGGTGTGTGGTGAGGGGCTCGCCCGCCTCGGCCATGGTGTGCATGCGGTGGGCGAGCAGCGGCCCGGGGTGGGAGCTCACCAGGAGCGCGGCGTCCCGCGCGGGCAGGGCTTCGTTGACCCTGCTGACCAAGAGGCGGTGAGCGCCGGGCTGATACCGAGCTGGTCCAGGGCGCGGGCACGGTCGGCGAGGTCGAGGTCGCCGGGGGGGGCGTCAGGCCCTCGGTCAGCGGTCCCCAGTGGCGTTTCGCGTCGGTGCTCACCGGCGGGGCGGCCCGCGGGTCGGGCTTCGCATCCGGAGCGGGTCGAACGGTGGCCGCGGGCGCCGAAGCTGGGGCCGTCGCGGCCTCGGGTGCGGTCCGTACGGCGTGGGGCGCCGGGGCCGGGGAGTCCGGGGGCCGTACGGCGGCTGCGGTAGAGGCGGCCGGTTGGATCTGCCCAGTGAGCACGGGTTCCGATTCCTCCCCGGAATTTACCGGAGTCTGCCGGACACGCTGCGCCGGATCCCGGTCGACGGCAGCACGGAAGGGCGGGTGGCGCCGACCGACCGCGGCGAGCGCGGCGTCTAGGTTACGGACGATCTGTGCCGCCTGGGCTCCGTGGTCACCGGGCCCCACGGGCCGTCCTCGCTCATCCCAGGAGACCTGTCCGGAGAGATGCACGAGCCGTCTTCCGTCGACGGTGACGATCTAGGAGATCTGGTTGGACGGGTTGTGCAGGGACGGTGGACGGACGCGGGTCACCGACATGATCAGCTCCTTGAGGAGGGCGTACCCGCCCAGGCGGTCAGCGCCTGGACCCGCTCGTCGCGGCGCCTGGCGTGGTCGGCGGTACGGGTGGCCCATGCGACGTGGCCGTCGGGGCGTACGAGAACCTCGGTCACCCCGTCGAGGTCGGCGTGCTCGTCGTACCTGTCGACGGATACGGCCATGACCCGGGAGGCCTGGTCCGTGGCGACGGCCTCCTGCGGGGAGGGGTCCTCCGCCAGAGCGAGCAGAACGAAGCGGCCGCGGGTAAGGAGTTCGTACACCCGTGTCGCCGCCGAACCGGCGGCGGCCAGTCCCACATCGGGCATACGCCGCCCCACCAGCGGGTCGGCGCCCGGGTCCGCCGGGGGGTAGTGGGTGCCGAGCGCGGAGACCTGATCGGCGAGTCGGCGGTTGACCTCCGCGATGCCCAGCAGCTGGTCGAGGAGCGACCGCAGGGCCGCGGCCGGGCGCTGGTACCCCGAGATCAGCGTCAGCTCCGCCAGCAGCGTCTGGACCTCGGTGTTCTCTGTCACCGACCGGCCGACCGGCCGGCGCTCCGCGTCGTAACTGTCCAGCAGCCCGGGTGGGGCCCACCCGTGCACCGCGGCGGCCAGTTTCCACCCCAAATTCATGGCGTCCTGGAGCCCGGTGTTGAGCCCCTGGCCTGCTGCGGGGAAGTGAATGTGGGCGGCGTCGCCCGCCAGCAGGATCCGTCCCGAGCGGTAACTCTCCGCGAGCCGCGTGGCATTGCCGAAACGCGACAGCCAGTCGGGCTCGGCGACCCCGCAGTCGGAGCCGGTGATCCGGGTGAGCGACGTACGGAACTCCTCCAGGGCCACGGGCTCTCGGGATGGAACCCGCATCCGCTCCGAATCCAGGAGGACGAACCGGGTGAGCCCGCCCTCCAGTGGCGCGACGATCACGCCACGGGCCCGTGCCGCGTCGAGGGCTCCGGGCTGCGGGTCGACGACCGCGAAGTCCCCGAGTATCCCGGTCAGGGTCTCGTCGCTGCCGGGGAAGCCGATCCCCGCGGTCCGCCGTACCAGGCTGCGCCCGCCGTCGCACCCGACCACGTACAGGGCACGTACGGTCTCGGTGCCACCGCCGGGGACGCGGGTCTCCACCTCGGCCCCGTCGCCGTCCTGGCTCACGCCGAGGATCTCGTGTCCCCGGCTGATCTCCACCCCCAGCTCCTGTGCCCGCTCCTCAAGGATGGCCTCGGTGCGCGCCTGGGCCAGGAAGAGGGTGTAGCCGTGCCGGGAGTCGAGGGGCCGGAAGTCCAGCTGGGTGGGCAACCCCGCGAAGTGCCAGCCCGGCACGGTCCGCCCGAGCGGGAGGAAGCGGTCGAGCAGCCCGCGCTGGTCCATCAGTTCCACGCTGCGCGGGTGCAGGCTCAGCGCCCGCGAATGGCGCTGCGGTTCGGTGCGGCGCTCCAGGACCCGGGTCCGTATGCCCGCAAGTGCCAGCTCGCAGGCGAGCATCAGCCCGGTCGGGCCGGCGCCTACGACGATCACGTCAGTTTTCATCGGAGATGGCCTCCTCTATTTAATGAACGATGTTCACGTGAACGGTGTTCAATATAGTGGGGTCCATGAGCGCACAGTCAAGCCCGGCCAGGGGTCGGCCTGCCCGCCTCAACCAGGCCCGCACCGTCCGGACCGCCCTCGACCTGCTGAACGAGTCCGGGCTCGACGCGCTGACCATGCGCAGGCTCGCCGATGCGATGGGTGTCCAGGCTGGTGCGCTGTACCGCTACTTCGCGACCAAGCAGGATCTGCTCACCGCCATGGCCGAGCACATGCTCGGCGGCGTCGCCGGCGCCACCGGCCCGGCCGGGGACGGCGACTGGAGCGAGGCAGTGGCGCGTCTGGCTCGCGCACTGCGCACGGCCCTGCTCTCCCATCGCGACGGCGCCCGCGTCTACGCCGGTACGCACTCGACCGGCCCTCACACCCTCGGCTTCGCCGACGGCCTCATCGGGGTGCTGCGTGCGGCGGGCTTCAGCGATGGTGAGGCGGCGCGGGCGCTCTACGCGGTGTCCCACTTCACTGTCGGCCACACCCTGGAGGAGCAGGCCGCCCTCCGGACGGAGGACGGGGGGCCCGCCAGCGCGGGGGCCCTGCACGAGGCGGTGGGGGAGACGGGGACTTATCCGCACCTCGCCGCCACCTTGCCGGTGCTCACCAGTACGGACTTCACGGCACACTTCGAGTTCGGGCTGGGCCTGCTCCTGGACGGACTGCGTGCCGTCCGGCGGTGAGCACAGTGGCGGTTCTCCCCGCCACGGTCCCCGCAGGCGCGTTCGTGCTGGGAGAAGGAGACCACGGCGGTGACGCGCGCCGAGCGCGATCGGGCGGGCGGCGTGCCGGCCGAGCCCGCTGCCGAGGTCGATATGCGTCGGCAACACTGTCTTGAGGTGCGGAGTGTTGCGGGGCTGGGGGAAGCTCGGCGGGAAGTCGGTAATCCTGTGGTTGCGCGGAGCGGGCGCGCGACGTCGGAGTGCGCGTACGGTCATCGGCTCAGGGAGGAGCTCTGCCGGACGGCGGAGGGGCGGGCGCCAAAGGCCCAGCTCGCGAGGACGATGGTCCGCCGCGCGGTCGACGACAAGATCCCGTTCCGCTGGGTGACCGCGGACGCGGGCTACGGCTACAGCAAGGGCTGGCGCTACGAGCTGGAGCAGGCCGACATCTTCCATGTCGTGGCAACGACCCGGCACGACACCGTCGTCACCCGGCAGGCCCTGGACCACCCGCTCCATGAACTGGTCGCCGGTCTGCCCCGGCAGAAGTGGAAACGCCGCTCGTGCGGCGAGGGCGCCCACGGCCCGCGGATCTACGACTGGGCCCGCGTCGAGGTGCCCCTGGCACCGTCCTGACCGCAAGCAGCTGATCGCCGTCGCCGGTGCCTGCTGGGCGATCAAGGAGTGTTTCCGGACCGCAAGGAGGGGCGCTCGGGAACGGCCCAGCACTCACTCAACGAGGCAACCGCCCCTGCCTTCAAGGGCGGGTATCCCTTTTGTGCACAAGGGGGTATCTATGGCGCAGCTCGGGGTAGGCGGCTCGCATGCAGGGACATCACGCGCGTCCTACGAGCACTCTGTTCGGCCCGGCCTCTCAAGCTCAGGTGGCAGCCACCGGCCATAACGGCCCCCGGCACTCCCGCCGCAGGCGGCCCATGGGCCGCCTGCGGCGTCGGCTACTGGTCTACCGATCAATCGAATTTCTCCCCTCCCGAGTCCCCGGCGGCACCCGTCCGGATGAGCAGTGCCTGCTCCTGGTCCATATCCGCAAGGTCGTCGGTCAGGTCCGCTACCAGCTTTGTGATCATTGCGATCAAGGTGTCATCACCGCTGTAACCCTGGAGGAGCGCTTCCGCAGCACCGGCCTGGGAACCCGGGCCCTGTCCCATCTGCGCTCCCGTCACCCGAGCGTGAGATGGCGCAGCACCCTGAACCTGCGAGCGACCCGTGATCTCCTGCGCCGCATGTCCATCCCTGCAACCGCCGGGGCCGGCTGCCCGCACACCGGAGGGCCGGGCCCTCGATCCGAGATGCCGTAGAAGGCCTCATTCCGATATGCGGTGAGGGCACGGCGGCGACTGCGGTCACTCATCGGGCGCGGGTTTCGTCTCGAGCTATCGCTCGATATCGCCTGAGCATAGCGTCGGTCCGACCAGCCCGGCCGGGAAGCATCGTCGACAGCCTGGACGCCACGCGTCAAGCACTGATCAACCGGCCGGGAGGACTCTGCCGGACCGCGGAGACGTCAAGGACGCCCTGACGTCTGGCCACTGCGGGTGGAAGCCGGAGGCGCAGCAGCTGCCCAATGCCTCCACGGCCCGGACAACCGGTTGGGGAGGGGGTGGCGGCGGGGAATCGGGGTACCTGAGGAGCGGCTCTGATCCAGAGCGGATTGTGCGCTGATACAGGAGGGCGGGTCGGTGACGCTGATGGCTCACCCTGCGGTGCTGCGGGATCTGGTTGACGAGTACGCCCTGGCCGCCGCCAGGCACCAGTTGCCCGGCACCCGCCCCTTGGACGACTCGGTGCTGAGCAGCGGCTGATCCGCTAGCCTTCCCACCGGCCCGACCCAGCAGAAACGGAAACCCCCACATGGAAGCCACCAACACCGGCACCGCGCCGATCTACGATCTGCTGATAACCGAACGCGGCGACGTCATCGCCGATGCGGCACACGCTGCGGAGCAGACCCGGCTCAAGGCGGCCGACACCCTCGACTTCCGCCTCGCGGACAACGGCAAGGACCACGCCGCCTAAGACCGTGTCCTATGCGGTGAGGCGAGCGAGTCGTTTGTAGCAGCAGAGCGCTGCGGCGAGGCCGAGAAGGGCCAGGTAGTTGCGGGGATGGCGTTCGTAGCGGTGGTTGAGTCTGCGGGAGCCGGTCAGCCAGGACATGGTCCGCTCGATGACCCATCTGCGGCGTCCTAAGCGTTCGCTGGACTCGACTCCCTTGCGGGCGATGCGCACGCCGACATGCTTGCCCCATAACCATTTCCGCAGGTGAGGGACGTCGTAGGCTTTGTCCGCGTGGAGACGCCGGGGCTTGAAGTACCGGCCGCGGTGGGGGTCGTGTCTCGTTGGTGACCGGTGATCATGGGCTTCAGCGCGAGGCTGTCGTGGGTGTTGGCCGCGGAGAGGCCGACGAGTCCGGATCCGAGCGCAGCCATCCCTGCAACGACCGCAGCTCCCGCGCACCCGACTCCAAACGCACCTCTAACCGCATCCAGATCTCCTCGCTACGGCACAGCCGGCCCCGTTGACGACTGCCGATGACTATCGTCCCCCACCAGCCCAGCGCTTGAGGCGAACCCGGCAACATCCCGGAAACGGCGAGCGCGGGGCTGCGGTCCGATGAGCGCCGGGTCTCCGCCCAGCGCACGAACCGGTCCGAGATCATCAGCGACAACACCCTGATCCGGATCGCGATCGATCTCCTCCTGGTCCGGGCGAGCGCCTCACTGGAGACACCGAGACCGAGTTCACGCACTCCGTCCTCCGGTCGGCGGCCAGTGAGGTGGGGAGGTGGGGAAGTGGGGAGGTCGAGGTAGGTCTCGAGGTAGCCCTGGTCGATGACTTCCTGGGCGGCCTTGCTGTGAGTGGAGGCGGTTGGGGCGCGCGCCACCGAGCTGGAAGTTTCGCCAGCCGTCCCCGCACCGCGCATGACAGACCGCGCACTGTGGGGGCGGCATGAGCGACTTCGAGCAGTGGATGACCGCCATCGCCCTCTCGGCCCCGGCGAGGCCTCCTCGGCCGGCTACGGGGGACGAGGACACCGACGGCCTGGACGGTGTCGGCGTACATGTGACGCGCTCAGCCGCGTACGGATGAACATGCAGAGCACGAGACTGAAGTCGCCTGTCCGGGCTCAATCCTGGCCCAGCTCCTCGCCTGGCGGGATGAAGGCGTCGGCACTGTCGGCATCGTCAACATGCCCGCGAGCGTCCATCGTGATGGCCGTTGCCCGGCCCTGCGAGGCGGCCAGCGTCGCTCCGTCCTCTGCGGGTTGGCCGGCAGGCCCCGGGCGGTGGTCCGGGTCTGGCTCGGCGGCGCCTCGGCGTGCGCGGCGAGGGCGCGGATCTCGGGCGGGGGTACGGGGACCGGACCGGGTGGACCGGGAGCAGCGCAAGTCCAACAAGACCGGCCGCCTGCCCGCCGTGCGCGTCGACGCGCTGGAACGCCTGGGCATGGTGTGGAGCCACCCCGACCACGTGTTCAACGCCGGGCTGTCGATGGCCCGCGCCTACTACGCCGTCCATGGCCACCGGGCACGACGCCTTCGTGGACGGTTACCCGGTCGGGACGTGGCTGGCCAACCGGCGCCGGGAGGCACGCCTTGCCGTCGGCAGCCAGGGCGCGTTGTCCGACGCGCGCAAGGCGGCGCTGGCCGACGTGGACCCGTTCTGGTGCCCCGCGTGGCCGCTTGTGTGGCAGCGCCGCTGCATCCTCCTCAAGCGGTACCTCGCCGCGGGAGGACCGGTGGAGACCGAGCCGGGTCACATGATCGCTGGGGAAGACGTCGTCGCCTGGCTGGCCCACCAGCTCAGTCACTGGGACACCTTCCACGAGGAACAGCGCCGGCTACTGGCCGAGCTCGGCGTGACGCTCAGCGGTGGCGGCATCCAGAGCGCGCCGCGTCTCACCCAGGACCACAAGTTCATGCGGAACCTCGCCGCCGCGGCCGCCTACGCACAGCGCGAAGGACACCTGAACGTCCCCCGCCAGCACATAGAGATCACCGATGGTGCCGAGATCAAGCTCGGGATATGGATCTCCAACCAGCGTTCCCGCCGAGCGAGACTGCACCCCCAGCGCATCGAGGCCCTCGACCAGCTCGGCATGCGCTGGAACTGAAGCCGGCGGCGGGGCCCGCCGCAGCCTCCGCCCCGCGCACACGACCTCCCGTCCACGCGGTTCACGCGGGCCCGCGCGGCCTGGTCATGGTGCGCCGGCCGGGTCGAGCACCTCGCCCGGCTCGCTGAAGCCCCAGGCCCCCGCCGTCTCACCGGGACGGTGCTCCGGTGAGACGACGGCCGGGCCGCCCTCCGTCTGCGGGGTGAACCGCAGACCGCCGGTGGCCCAGGTCGTGCGGCCGGTCCGGTCGGCGACCGCGCGAGGCAGATCCAGGCCCCGTGCACCCGCCTCCGGGACCAGCAGGACACGGAGGTGCCGTCCGGCAGACCGGCCAGCAACGGGTCCAGGGCGAGCAGTTCGGCGAACACCTCCGTGGTCACGCGGTGCGGGGTGCCGTCACCGTCCAGCACCACGACGTGGTCGTGGCCGCCTTCGGCCGCCAGGACGACGTACGGCGCCGGGTCGGCCTCACCGAGCGGGGGCACCCCGTACGGCTGCTGGGCCACCCCGACCGCCTGTGACGTGTCCAGTTCCCTGATCCTGCCGCCCGTCCAGTTCCTGCCCCGGCTGCCACCGGTCCGGGGCAGTGTGCGGGCGACACAGAACACCCCGTCGAGCACGAGTCGGAACGCGGCGAGGCCGGCGAGGCTCCGGGCCCCTTCCATGTTCTCGTCGAGTGCCACCCGGAACAGCTCGCCTCGCTGCACCTTGGTCACGGCCTCCCGCTCACTCAGACCGAGGACGTACCGGGTGACCGCGTCCAGGTCGAACGGGCCCTCACGCAGAGGCGATCCGGTCACGGCCCGGCGCAGCGCGCCCAGCCGCACCAGGGTCTCGCGCAGTGCCGGACAGAGCGGGGCCTCGCCGATCCCGGGACCGTAGAGGTCCTCCAGGATCCCGGTGGTGGTCCGGCTCGGCGGACCGGCTGTCCTCGTCGCCGTCCTCCCAGTCCATGATCATGTCGAGGGAGTCGGCGCTGCTCCCGGGGACGAGGGTTCCGGCGAGTCGAGCAGCAGCCGCATGGGCGCCGAGGTGTCGGGCTCTCCCCGCTGCACCCGGATGAGCCTGTGCTGCTCGGGCGTCAGCCCCAGTTCCTCCACGGGCAGTTTGTCGCGCAGGAGCGCCGCCTGTGTGGACTGCGCCAACGACAGCGTCATGCCGATCGCTTCGAGTTCCGCGACCGACACCATCCCCTTCAACGGCACCACCGGCGGTGGAACGACGGGGGCGGGGGGCTGACCGGACGGCGCCGCCGTAGCGGTCTTGACCTGTTCGGGCACGACCCGCACGCCGAGCCGTTCCGTCAAGAGCTCCGCCACCTCCCGCAGCCGGCCCGCCGCGACGTCCTGGCCGAGGCCGGGCCGGACGGATTCGCTCCTGTAGCGGCTCAACTTGTCGTTTACCGTCCACCGCTTCAGCTCCGGGCTCCACCGGACCTCGCCGGACCCCCGGCTCATCCCGGGCTCCGACCGTCCGGACTCCCCGAACCGGGCCGCGATGCCCGTGTGCCCCAGCCCGTCCAGGTCCTTCCGCAGTCCGTCCGCCGTCAGGTCAGGAGCCACGCTCCGCATGCCAGCGAGCAGCGCGTCGAACTGCTCCGGCGTGATGATCCCGCTCGGCTGCTCGCTGCCCAGCAGGATCTGTCCGTCCTCGGTCACCGTGTAGATCCACACGGTGTCCGGGTTCGCCGTGACCAGCAGATCGGGATCGACATCGTCCAGGGGGATCCACAGCGGATTCACCCGTACGTCGCCCTCACCGTCACGCTCCTCGGGCTTGACGCGCTTGGGGGCCACGCTGTCGCCGTAGACGGGCAGGTCATGCGCTTCGGCGCTGCTCCCGTTGTAGTGGTCCACGCCGTTGTAGTGCACCTCGATCACACGGGATGCGCCGCTGGGGCCGGCCCGGCGGGTGTCGGCCAGACGACCGTCCCAGGCCACCTCGACCCGGGCCCCGAAGGTGTGGGCGAGCAGGGGCAGGAAGATCTCGCCCACGTCGGTGATGTAATCCTCCTCCCAGCGGGCGACAGCGCGCATGACCGTACGCATCTCCGCGTCGTCCAGTGGAGCCGCGCTCGTCGGGTACAGAACGGCCAACTCCGCGCGCAGTCCCGCCTCCGAGCGGTCGATCAGCATGTCCGCGTCCACACCGTGGTGTGCGAGCAGCGAGACGAGCCCCGCCCGGTGCAGTCCCGCGATCCGGGCCCCGAACTCCGCCGTCGTCGACAGGCGCAACTGCCCGATGACGGATCGGGGCAGACGGCCTCCGCTCCCGGTCACATGGG
The DNA here is from genome assembly GCF_032121415.1 of Streptomyces parvus. Taxonomy (NCBI): domain Bacteria; kingdom Bacillati; phylum Actinomycetota; class Actinomycetes; order Kitasatosporales; family Streptomycetaceae; genus Streptomyces; species Streptomyces parvus. The sequence continues at coordinate 10,665 of NZ_CP135078.1, forward strand.
CCTCGACGGCCTTGCGCATCGCGCTCACGACGGCGGTCTCCGGGCCGCCCGGGTAGTGCCCGGTGGTGGACTGGACGACCGCTCTGCCGCTGAGCCCCCCGCGTACGGCGTCGGCGTCGCCGAGCCAGGCGTACGCGGCGGGGTCGGACTCCGCCAGAGCGGGCAGCCGGCTGCGTACGTATCCGGGGTCGCTCGCGATGAATGAGTGGAAGAGACACTCCCCGGTGACCGGAACCCGAACGGGCCGCCCCCTGGCCGCACCGTCCGGAGGCAGGGCAGACGAGGGCTGCACCGGCTTCGGCTCCGGCTGAGTCCTGGCCTCCGTCTTGTCCTGGACCTTCGGCTCCGGCTGAGTGCTGGCCTCCGTCTTGCCCTGGACCTTCGGCTCCGGCTTCGCGTCCGTCACCGCCCCCTCCCGTACCGCCAGTCGGTAATGGCGGTCCGCCAGGCTGAGCACCACGTGCGGCCGCGGGCCGCCGGGCGGCAGGCCCAGGGTCCCCGCCAGGTGGCCCGTGGGATCGGACGGTCCCGGGCCGAAGTCCTGGAAGCGCCCCGCCTCGTCCACGACGGTGATGTCCACCCCGAACGTCCGGGCGGCCAGCACCGGCAGCAGGTCGGCCGCCCCGTGGTTCCAGCCCGCCTCGCCCTCCGTGTTCCCCGGGCGCATCAGCTGGGCGACGGCCAGCGCGGCCCGGGCCGCCGGGTCCGGGGTCACGGAGTGCGGCATCAGTCCGCCCAGCCCGTCGAACTCGCGGCCTCCAGGAGTGTCCGCCGCCAGCGGCCCGGCCCCCCGCAACCCCGCCCCGGTGACTTCGGCGTCGCTGAAGGCATCCATGGCATCGGGGGCGACGGCTTCGAGCAGGTCCGCGTCCGAGGGGTCCATGAGCCTGGCGGTGAGCATCCGCAGCACCGCGTCGGCCGCCGCACGCCGGTCGCCGAGGTCCACCCCCTGATCGGTGAGCAGGCCGGGCGCGCTCCTGCTCAGCCCCTCCACCAGCGCGTGCAGGAAGGCGTCCCCGTCCTCCGGCACCTCGTGCAGGGCGTACGTGACCTCGTCGGGCGAGGTCAGCCGGGCGTCCGGACCGGTGCCGGTCCTCGTGTACGCCGGGAGCGCGGGCGGCACCGGGGGCGCCGGCACCGCGGGCTTCAGGTATGTGACGGCCGGGGGCTCGGTCCTGCCCTCCAGGCGCTTCCGGCCCTCGACGGTGGCCGCTTCCTGGTGCCACCGGGTGAGCTGGTCCGTCCCCGCCCTCACCCGGTGGTACTCGGCCGCGGCGTCCTCCGCCGTCGTCCTCAGTGTGGCGAGCAGCGTGCGCCGGTTACCGAAGGCGGTGACGGCGGCGTCGTGCCGCCGGGTGGCCGCCCCGACCCGGCGGTCCGCGGTGGCAAGCGCCCTTTCGGCCGTGTTCACCCGCCGGTCGGCCGCCGCCTTACGCTCCCGCAGGGCGGCGATGTGGACCTCGGCGGGCGAAAGCCGTTCCCGGGAGGTCCGTTCGGCGGCCGCCAGGGCCGCACGCGCCTCCGCCATCTCCTCGCGTGCCAGCTCCGCCCAACCTTCGTGGGCGGCCTCACCGGTGTCCGAGGCCTCGGCGGCTTCGAGGGCTTCGCGGGCCTCGCGTATCGACTGCTGACCGGCGCGCCGTATCCGGTCCGTGCATTCCTCCGCGGCCTCCACGGCGTTGTGGGCCGCCTCGGCCACGTCGTACGACTGGGCCAGCCTTCGGCGGGCCGCCCCGGCGGCGGTCTCCGCGTCGTCGAGCGCGATCCGCGCCGCGTCCCGCTCCTCCCTCCGGCCGATCGCCGAACGGCGCTTCTTCCAGTACGCCTTGTCGGCGTCGACCCACGCCTTGCTCGCCTCGCCCACCGCGTCCCACGCGGCACCCACCCGGGCGGGGAAGTTCGTGTCGTCGATCAGGCCGAGTTCCCTGGCGACATCGTCCCTGACCCAGGTCAGGGCGTACGCCTCCGAGCCGACCGCCTTCGGGCCGGGCCTGACATGGCCGAAGGTGCCTCCGACGAAGCGTCCGACTCGGGTGTCCTTGATGCCCCGACGCACATCGGCGACGCTCAGCCACGAGGTGGGGACGGCGAACAGGAACACCCGGCCCGTCTTGGGTTTCGTGTTGATGGAGGTCAGCTGGTCCGCCGAGGTGGGCAGGGTGTCGCCTTCAGCGGCATACGGCCCGGTGCCCGACCCGCCCATCTGGTGCATGCCCGTCTTGTCGGAGCTGATCAGCACGCCCGCCCCGAGCGCGGAGTCCTGGACGTTCTCCCGTCCCACGGACGACGCCGCGCCGGCGCCGGTCCGCCGGAGCATCTCCATCTTCTGGCCGTCGGCGACGGTCAGCAGCCGGGCGCGGCTGAAGTCGGGCTTGGCGTACAGCTCGAGCTGAGCGCTCTCGGTGCTGACGATGTTCTTCTCGGTCAGCCCGGGGACGCCGTATCCCTGGGGCGTCACCGCACGGTGGTAGTAGGCCGTGAGCGCGGCGTTGCCGGTCGCGTCCTCCAGCGCCTGGGCCGAGCCGGTGCCCAGCCGGGTCAGCCCGGTGTCCCTGGCCCGGCGTGCGGCATCGGGTCCGTCCACGGAGAAACCCGCGTCGTACGACAGGGCCAGCGCGTAGGTGTTCGCCACCTGGATGTCCGCGAGGCCGACGATCCGGCGCACGTCGAAGCCGGTGGCGGGGAAACGGAACGGCTTGAGGGTGCCGTCACCGTGCAGGGTGTCGGGCCCCAGCACGTACGGCGGGACGCCCTGCCTCGGTGCGGCGAGCCCGGTCAGGTCCGGGGGCGGCAGCAGATCGGCGTCCGGCTCCCCGTCGGGGGCCATCAGGCTCAGGGGGACGTGCTCGCGCAGGGTCCCGGCGGGGTGCGCCACGCTGATGACCTGCTTGCCGCGGAACCGGTCGAACCCGGTGCGTACGGGCCCCCGTCGCCCCGGTGCCGGGTCGTCCGCCTCCAGCGTGATCCGGAGCGTGTAGGGCGTGGCGATCTCCGCGTACGGTTCCGTCGAGGCCGCCCGGAACACGGTCAGGGTGGATTCCGTACGGCTCTCGCCGCTGGACTTCCGGTCGGAGCCGGTCTCCGTGAACGTCGGTCCCGCCGCCACGGCCCCCGTGGGGTTCTCCGTGTGGACGGCCTCCCCGACGAGGTAGCCGAAGTCGGCACCCTTCGTGGACTCGGCACCTTCGGTGACCGTCTCGATGGCCCGCCGGTTCTCCTCCATCTCCACGCTGTGGTCCAGCATCTCGAGCGTCGGCGTACCGGGTTCGAGCTGGACCCTGATCCGGATCTGCCGCTTGCCGATCCGGACGCTGTGCCAGCCCCACGCTCCGGTGCGGGCCGGGACCGAGGAGCCGCCGCCCGTGGTCTCCTTGTCCAGGGATCGCAGGACCCGGGACGAGACCAGGGTGCGGACGCGCTCCCGGCCGGCGTCGTCCAGCCCGAGCACGGCCACCTGCTGTTCGAAGGCGACGAGCGCCGCGGTCGGGTCCAGCGCGTTGACGGCGTACGTACCGAAGTGGTCGTCCCGCAGCCACGGTTGCGGGGACCAGCTGTGGCGGGTGTAGCGCGGCACCTCGCCCATGCCGTCGTCGATCAGCCCAACGAGGTGGGCGCTCTTCTCCGGCACATGGGCCAGCCAGCCGCCGGGCACGGTCGTCATCCGTCCGGCCGCCGCGGCGATCCAGTCGGGAACGAGCGGCCTGCCCGCGGCACCGGAGCCGAGCAGGCTCGCCGTCAGGGCCAGCCAGTGCTCGGCGGCGCCCGACACGAGGACCTGGTGGCCGAAGCCCTTGCGGTTCATGTCGTGGACGAAGGAGCGGGTCACGGTCCTGCTCGACTGGTCCGCCGTCGACCAGGGGCTGGCGACCAGGCCGTAGGTGCCGAGCAGTCCGGGCCCTGCCGCGTGGGAGCGCGCGTAGACGAGCTGCCCGCCGACGAAGAAGGTGCGGGTCTTCGTCAGCTTACCCGCCGTCTGGCCGGTGCCGCCCAGCACCATTTCCGTGTCCATCGGCACCGACCCGGTCAGCGCCTGGATGCCGTCCACCGCCGTCAGATGCCGGAAGGTGGCCCAGAGCGTGGCGTACGGGCCCTTCCCCATCAGCCCTGAGGCACTCCAGCCCAGCGGCCCGGAGCTCTGGTCGAAGTTGGCCGTCAGGTACTGCGGCTGGAAGGCACGGAGTACGGCCTCGCGGGTCGGCGCACCCTCCTCGGTGAGCTGCCAAGCGCCGCCTGACCCGGCGGCCATGGCCTGCCCGAGTGCCGAGACCAGGGCCGGTGACGGCATCACGCCGATGGTCAGGAACGGATGGTTCTGCAGGTCCCGGAACATCTGCGAGCCCCGGCCGTCCGGTGTCACCGGGCCCGGGTCCCCCACCAGGTCGGAGGCGCGCACCAGGCTGCCCGGCCTGGACAGGTCGCCGAGGGCGAGTGCCCGCGCCCGGTCGGGCCGCAGGGTGCGTACCGGCTGGAGGGCGACGCTCGCGTAGGGGTTGGCAGCAGCCCGGCGGTGCGGGTCCACGGCTGGCGCGTGCGTGCCAGGGATGCTGATGAGCACCTGCCCGGTCCGGGGCCCGCCGCCCACCTGACGGCCGCCGGGGGCCGTACCGATGAGCAGGTCCTGCGGCTGCCGGAAGACGAACGGCTGGGTGCCGAGCAGCCCCAGCGTCGCTGTTCCGCGCAGCAGGCCCCGGAACCGCCAGTACCCGCCGCGGTCCACGGTGATCGAGAGGTCGTAGCGGTAGAGGTGCGACGGACCGGCACTCACCGTCATCGGCTCGTACGTGGCCGTCGCGCCGAAGCTGGTCTCCTCGTCGGCCTGCCAACCCCAGCGCACGCCGGCGCTCGGCCCGCCCGCGTTGTTCGGTGCGCCGATGTCGTCCGTCATGGGGTCACGGAAGGCGATCAGCCCCTCGACGCCCGCCTCCCCGATGCGCTTGGCGCTCTTCTGGCCGTCCACCCGCTCCACACCGACCGAGCTGTAGCGCAGCTTGAAGTCGTCCTGCACGCCCTCGAAACGGCGGTTGGTCAGCTCCCCGTGCAGCCAGATGTAGCGGTGGCCCTGTCCGATCCGGCCCGGCTCGTTGAACCGGATCCGGATGCCGGTCGTGGTCAGCGCCTCCAGGTTTCCCGCCATGCTCCGGTACGACAGGGCGCTGAGGACCTCCAGGGTGTTGGCGAGGGCCGTACGGTACTCGTCGTCGTTCTTCCACCGCGTCGTCGGCGCCGGGCGTGCGCCGGCGGACGGACCGGGCGGGCCCAGAACTGCGTTCGCCCGCTCCCGCCAGGTCCTGTGCTCCGGCGGCGCCAGCTGGTCGAGCCGTGCGACCAGCCCGGGATAGGCCGCCGCGAGAGCCGTCAGCACCTCGTCGGCGAGGGTGTCCAGGAAGGTGCGCTCCCGTCCCGTGGCTCCGGTCGGCCCGGTCTTCGTACCGTCGCTGAAGGCGAACTCCTCCACCCGGTGCATGCCCAGGGTGGGCGGCCTGTCCGGGGTCAGGTACGCGGGGGCGAACGGTTCTGGTGCTCCCGCGCGCAGCGCACGCCGCAGGCCGTCGTCCCAGCCCGCCAGCCGACGCGCCTCCGTGCGGGTCATCCGGTCCACGCTCCAGGTGTGGAACTGCTGCGGCCGGGAGCCGCTGCCGCTGCGCTGGACGTACACCGTCTTCCGGACCAGGTAGAGACCCGTCGCATCGCCCTTGACCTGGCCGGCCGTCTTGATCGCCCCGGAACCGCCGAGGCCGGCGGTGCGCGACACGGAGAAGAGGTATCGGAACGCCGCGCCGAACTGGAGCCGGAGATTGAGGGCGCCGTTCCCCAGGTCGAAGAAGTTGAAGGCCGGGCCCGCGACGCCGTCGATTCCGAAGGCCGCCGTCTTCTGGACACTCCGGTCGTTGCGTACGGCCAGGGTGTTGATGTCGCGCATCTCCGCGTCGGGCGTCTCCGTGATCAGCGTCGCCCGGCCCGGCACCACATCGACCACGAAGACGCCCAGCGGCGTACGGGTCCTGTCGTCGGCGAAGAGAGGCACGGTGGTGACCCGTCCCCTGGACAGTGCGGGGCTCTGCCGCTGGAAGCTCAACGAGGAGAAGAAGGAGTTCAGTTCACCGTAGGCGGTACTGCCCGGTGCCACGCCGATCTCCTGGGCCGCCCAGTCCCGCATCCGGGAGACGGGGCCGAACCCCTCCGTCCGGACCAGCCGGTAGGCCGACTGCCGGCCGAGCTCCATGGAGCGGGGGATGCGCCCGGGGGCGGCGGCCGCACTCATCACGCTGTCCGGCAGCCGTACGGACAGCCCGTCCCTCACCGCGAACCCGAAGACCGCGGGCTCGGGACCGGTCACGATCCTTCCGTCCGCATCGGTGACCCGCAGGTCGTAGTAGACGTGGTCCAGATACACCCGCGAGCCGTCGAGCGCGCGGGTCTCCGTCTGGCTCGTCCCCTGTTCGGTCTGTCCGTATCCCACCCGGTCGGTGAAACCGAGCCGCAGACCGAGCCGGCCGAAACCGCTGAATGCGGCCGCGCCCACGGGCCCGATGGGCCCGCCGAGCGCGATCTGGAACGCCGACTGCATGGTCTTGCTCTGCCCGGCTGTGAAGACCGAGCGGTGCATCCCGTCCACCTTCACGGGGCTGCCGTAGGTGTCGGTGAACTGTTCCCAGTCGCCGTAGTGGCGCGCGACGACCGACAGCTTCCGCGCACTGCCGTCCTGCGCCGTGTACGGGAAGACGCGCCCGTCCCCGGCCAGTGTCTTGGGCTCCTGGGTGAAGGCGTACGTGACGTCGGCCATCAGGTTCGAACCGGCCGGGCGGCCTTTCTTCGGCTGCTCGGGCCGCACCCCGTCGGACCCTGTGGACAGCAGTCGGCCGATCTCGGCCAGCGCCTCGCCGGTGCCGCGCAGGACGACGTCGCTGTGCCCGAAGGTCATGCCGCCGGAGACCAGTTCGAGGAGGACCTCCGGAGGGGCGTCCTGCACGAGCTCCTGCACGTCGTCGATGTACGCGGGCATCCGGGAGCCGTTACCGAAGTCGGTCCGGTCCCGCCGCCCGCCGAGCGGCCGGGGCAGGTCCCGGTCCAGCACGGGGGGCCGGGTGCTGGGGAGCACGGGCGCGTACGGCTCGGCACCAGGGGCACTGCTGGTGGTGGCCGGACGGCGGACGGGCGGCGGGGAGGCCACGGTCGCCGTCGCGGACACGGTTGCCGTCGCGGTCGTGCGCGCGGATGCGGATGTGGGTGTCCTGGCGGGTATGGGCGGGAGGTCCCCGATGAGTGTGCTGATCAGCTGCAGATGGCGGCCGCGCAGCCCGCCCTGGGCCAGCCCCTCGGGGGCCGGGCGCCGGTAGTCCCCCAGGAGGCTCCCCTCCCCGTCCGGGCGTTGAGGTGCGACCGCGTGCCGGGACTCGTCGCGGAGGCCGAGCATGTGCGTGATCTCGTGCGCGTAGTCGACGGGGTCGGCATCCGCCCACCAGGCGGACCGGGTCATCTGCTGGTCGCGGCCGACGAATTCGACGTTGAGCCCGTTGGGGTGCGGGTCGCTCTCGACGCGCACCACCGTCACATGCAGGAGGTCACCGTTCGGCAGCCGGTGACCCGGTGCGTTGATCGCGGTATCGACGCCGCTGAGCACCTTCGCCCAGACGCCGTCGGGCATCCGGTCCGGGCTGCCGACACCGACCTCGACGGTGAGGTCGGTGACATGGTCGCCGCCCACCCCGAAGCGGCGTACTTCGAACTTCGACCTCACCACGAACTGAGTTGTCCGACCCTGCTGTTGCGGATCCGGTGGCGTCGACACCGGGTCGACCCAGGTGTGCGAGCGCGGCACCGGTTCCACCCCGGCGCGCGCCGCCTCCCAGGCGGGCGACCCGGGGGCGGCGTCGGCGGTGGTCCCTGAGACGGGGCCGGACGCCCCTACCGCCTCGGCCCCGTCCGGGGCCAGGTCGGCATCCGGGCCGGAGAGTCCGGGCAGGCCCCCCTGCTGGGGCCCTGCCCCCGGAGCGGGCAAGGACGACGAAGAAGTCGGCAGAGCGGTCGGCGGGGAAGGGGAAAGGGGCGGGGAGGACGACGGTGAGGACATGCCGGGGAAGCTCGACGACGTAGCGGACCGGCCGTCGGACGCCTCGGCCGACGAGGTGTCCGGCGACACGGCCGGTGCTTCCGGTGCCGTTGTCGGCACCGCCGGTGCGTCGTGGGTCCCGGCCCGCCGTTGCTCGGGGCGCACCGGATCGGCGATGGGCAGGGAGGGCTCCGGCGTCGGCCCGGTGAGCGCGTCCGCGCCTGTTTCGGCGTCCGTGCCGGTGTACTCGGCCGGGGCTTCGCCGCTCAGCGGTGCCGCGTCCGGTCGCGGTGCTTCGGAGGAGGTACGCAGCCCTGTCGGGGGCGCCGGGTCGCCTTCGGGCACGGTCGTGGTCGTGTTCGTGTCACGGGGTGCCGGGGTGAGCGACTGGTCCGTACCGTCGGACAGGTACTCCTGACCGTTTCGGTCGGCCTGCTGGTCAGGCAGGCCGGTCACATCGTCGTCTGTCAGGCCTGTCGCGTCGGTCCCGTCTGTCAGGTCGGTCCGGGAGGACTGCTGTGACTGGCTTCCCGGCGTACCGGGCGATGCGTTGTGAGCTCCGGGGGCGGATGCGGGTGCTGTCGTGTTCGGGCCGGCCGAGGTGCCCAGGGGCGTCGGCGCTGTGACGGTGTCGGATTCGGCGTCGGTTGCCGGTGGGGCGCCGTTCACCTGCTGGTGTGTGCCGTGTTCCGTGCCCGGCTGGGCGCCGGTGTTCCGGGCGGGCTGTCCGTGCCCGGGCAGGTCCTGCCCGGTGGTGTCGTGAGGGACGTCCCGTGTCCCGTCCTGGCCGAACGGTGCGTCGCCCGGGTCGGTATCCACGTGCGTGGCGTCCATACCGCCCGGGGTGTTCGAGTCCGGTGCGGTGGAGGAGCCCTTCGGCGTGGTGAGCCCCTGGGGGAGGTCACTTGTCGATCGTGGCACGTTCGAAGGCGTGTCCGGCGTGAGGCCGTCGGTGAGGTCCGGTGTCGTGAGGTCGGCGTTCGAGACGGACGACGGCCCGGAGGTGCGCCCGGACGGCAGCGTGGACGGGGTGAAGGCCGACGAGGTGGACGGCGGCACGTAGGGGGCCGGTGGCCCGCTCGGGTCGCTGAAGCTGTTGCTGCCGTTTAAGCCGTTGCCGCTGTTGAAGCCGTAGCCGCCGAGGTTGTTCGTGTCGTTCGGGCTGTTGGAGTCCCGGGTGGTGAGGTCGAAGGGTCCGGACAGTACGTCGCGGCCACCGGTGGGCAGGATGTTCAGCGCGGACGGCGACGTGTACGGCGGCGGGGGCGTGTACGTGGGCGGCGGGATGCTGAGACCGCTGCCGATCCCGCTCGAGAGTTCGGTCGAGACGGTGTTCGGGAAAGGCGCTGCGGGACCCGGGGTGAACAGGTTGCTCTTCACCGTCGACGGGCCCTTGACATCCGGGCCCACATCCGGCTTCCCGGACCCCGAACCGCCTCCCAAGCGGCTGTCAGGGCCGGGCAGTTCGTTGATGTCGGTGAACCGGTCGTTGTTGAAGTAGTTGTTGTAGATCGAGAAGGCGCCCGCGCCGACGGCCAGCCCCGCGCCCATGTCGAACACGGTGCTGGTGCCGGAGCCGACGAACGTCTCCCACTTGAACTCCCACTTGTCGTAGAAGGCCCCGTTGATGATGACCTCGGCGGTGCTCTCGGCGGTGGCTCCGACCACGAAGGTGGTGACCACGACCGGCGGACCGTTCACGATCCCCTTGAACAGCAGACTGTTCGGGTCGATCTTGAACTTGCTGAAGACGTCCCCGAGGAGGTCCTTGAAGAAGTTCTTGATGGGCTTCAGGAACTTGTCGAAGATCTCCATGAAGCCGGCCGTGAGCGCGCCGAAGGCGGCGGCGACACCGACGTCCTTCCAGTCCACTCCCCCGGGCTTCCGGCCCCCGGTGTTCAGCCCGATCTGCGCCAGCCGGACCGCCAGCGTCTGGATCGCCTCCTGGATCGCCTGGCCCAGGGTCGGGGCGATGTGCGACATCCGCAGCAGGCGGTCGATGATGATAAGGATCGCGAGCTTGCTCCGGGCCCGCGCCAGGAACATCTGCGAGACCGAGGCGCCGCCGGTGAACGCGATCAGCGCCGCCAGGATCGCCAGTTCGGCGATCAGCATGATGATCTCGGCGATGATCTCCCACTTGGACGCCTGGATCTTCTGCGAGTAGTCCACCTGGCCGCTGGCCAGTTCGTCGAGCTGGAGCAGCAACTGCTGGACGGGGTCGGTGCCGCCCGGTTCGTCGGTGAGCATCCGCACACTCTCGATGTACGGCTTTGCCACCTCCGGCGGCAACGCCGCCTCCACCATCTGGATCGTCTCCCGCGAGGCCGCGCGCAGATCGATCAGGCCCTTCTGGAGGGCCAGGTAGAGCTCACGACTTTCCCACGCCAGATTCTCCCTGGCCTGCAGGGGCATCTCACCCAGCAGGATCCAGAGCATCGTCCGGACGTCCGGCGGAAAGTCGATCTCCTCCACTCAGCGTCTCACCTGCCCACCGGCGCAGTGAAGTGCCTCGTCCGTCTTCCGACCGTGAGACCGGATCCGATCGACGGCGTCGGTGCGGGTGCTCTCGACGTACTCCAGATCGGTGCGTGCCGCCGGGACCAGCGTGTGCAGTGCCCCGTACAGCCCCTGGGTGACATCGGCGCACAGGACCTCTTGTCCGCCCGGCACTTCGGACGCACCTGCCGGGCGAAGTCGTCCGCCCAGCCTGTCCACACCTTTGGTCAGCGGAGCCCGCACCGTCCGCAGCTCCGCCTCGGCACTCCGGGCGGACGCGGCCACGCGCTCTTCGCCCGGCGCCACAGAGGCCGACAGGACGGGGAGTTCGACGGAGTCCGCGCCAACGGCGGGCGTGACAGGGATCGTCACCTCTGCCGTCACAAGGGCGGCGAGAACTGCCGTCGATCCCGTTCCGGCCCATGCACGCGGACAGCAAGCTCGTCGCATGGTGCACACGCTAGGTACGTCAGATGACGCCGGGGCGACACGCACAGCACGGCGCCGCAACCACCAGTGCCTCGGTGGACATCCGCCGTTCCCCCGGGCTTCACCCAGCCCGAGCCGAGGCCCTCCCGCACCGCGCCGGGCGTCCGCGAGAACCGGGTCACTCTCTGTCAACCTGAGGTGAGAAGTCATGATCATGCGTATACGCGGTGTCGTTCTGCCTGAGCGCGAGGAGCGCACGTTCTGGGTCGACGGAGAGCGGCTGCGGACTGAGCCGCCTGCTGGGGCGGCAGCGAAGCGGGTGGAGACCGTTGTGGACGGCGGATGGCTTTTGCCGGGACTTGTCGACGTCCATACGCATCCGGGAGCGAGCGGAGAGTCCAGATGACAGGTTCAACGAGGCCATGTTGCGGCGGCACTTGTCGGCGCACCGGGATGCGGGCGTGCTGTTGGTGCGGACACCGGGGACCGCGGAGCGGATGCCTGGCTGGGTCGACACAGAACCCGATTTGCCGCGCGTCCGACCGGCGGGCCGGTGGCCGGCGACGCCGGGGCGTTTCTTCCCCGGGGCAGGGCGGGATGTTGGTGAGCACGAGTTGGCGGGGGCAGCGGTTGAGGAGGCCACGGCCTCGTCGGGCTGGTGCAAGGTCATCGGTGACTGGCGGTGGGACGAGCCCGCTGTGCCTCTGGATGTGCTGAAGGCGACCGTGGATGCGGTTCATGCTGTCGGTGGGCGGGTCGCCGTGCACTGCCAGACCGGTGAGGGCTCGCGAAACGCCGTCCTGGCCGGAGCCGACAGCCTTGAACACGGGATGCACCTCGATCCGGATCTCTTGGACCTGATGGCCGAGCAGGGCACCGCGTACATACTCACTCTCCCGGCGTTCGCCGAGAGTGCGGAGGTCTGGAGAGGCCGCGAGTCCAGCGCGAAGCGCTCGAGCTGGCTTCTCGGCTGGCAAGGCATGATCGACAATGTGCGTCTGGCACACGAAGCGGGTGTCACAGTCCTCGCCGGGACAGGCACCTTCCCGTGTGGCACGGTTGCCACGGAGTCTCAATGGCTGCTTCGGGCGGGGATGCCGGCGGAGGAAGCGCTCGGGGCTGCTTCATGGACGGCACGGGACTGGCTGGGGCTACCGGGTCTGATAGATGGAGCGCCCGCCGATCTCGTCGCGTATGACCGGGACCCAGCTGCGGAGCCAGAGGTTCTTGGACCACCAATGCGCGTGATTCTGCGGGGCCAGGTCATGCGCTGACCATGTGCGTGTTCATTGGCGGGATGACGCAGTAGGGCACACCTGCGTGGATCTGCGGCTCGTGTCGGTCTTCACTGCGGTGCGGCCCACGAATCCGCGCGCTGTTGCTCACCCAGCCCGGAGCATACGTGTTGGTCAGACCGGCGGAGGGGTCACCAGCTTCGTCGTGCCGGGGTCAACGTCCGCCGGGTGCGCGATCAGCGCCACCAGATGGGGCAGTCCTTAGAGCGCGTAACACGATCTTGTTGAAGTGTGCTGGTCGGCCGTGACCGGTGTGACGATTCGGCCGTTCGTGACGGTGTGAGTACTCGGCCGTGGATCGTGGACGACGACTTGTGGGCGCTGATCGAGACGCTCCTGCCGCCTTGGCCGGAACGGTCTCCAGGCCCTCGGCCGGTGCCGGACCGGCTCTGTCTGCAGGGCATCCTGTTCGTCCTCTACAACGACATAGCATGGCAAGTCCTGCCCCTGGAGCTGGGATTCGGCTCGGGTCAGACGTGCTGGCGCCGACTGGACCGGTGGCAGAAGGCAGGAGTCTTCGACCGGCTGCACCGGGTCCTGCTCGCCGAGCTGAACGCGGTCGGCGAACTCGACTGGTCGCGGGCATGCGTGGACGGCTCCCACATCCGGGCGAAAATGGGGGTGCCGACACCGGACCGTCGCCGGTCGACCGGCGACGGTCCGGCAGCAAGCACCACCTGATCTGCGACGGCCGCGGCACCCCACTCAAGGTCATCACCACCGCGGCGAACGTCAACGACGTCACCAGACCCTCGCCCTGGTCGACGGCATCCCGCCCGTCGCGGGCCGCCCCGGCCGGCCTCGCCGCCGACCGGACGCCTTGCTCGGCGACAAGGGCTACGACTCCAACCCGAACCGGAACTCGCTGCGCGAGCGCCGGATCCTGCCTGTCATCTCGCGCAAGGGGTCACCCAACATCAAGAGCATCGGCAAGCTCCGCTACGTCGTCGAGCAGACCTTCGCCCTGCTCCACCACTTCAAACGCCTCGCCGTCCGATGGGAACGACGCACCGAACTCCACGACGCCTTCGCCTCCCCCGCCTGCAGACTCATCTGCTACCGACGCCTCAAGAAGACCCACTCATGATCGTGTTACGAGCTCTAAAGGCGCGCGTTGTGCTCCGCACTTCGTCGGTAGACGTCATGCGCCGCCTGGGTGACGAACCCAGCGACGAAAGCGAACGGGCTGCCATAAAGCAGAAGAGGACCCACCTCGGAAATCCAGTCCCCGATGGCGAGAACAGCGACAGCGTCGAGGTAGTAGAACAGGAACAGTGCCCCTTGGCCGAGCTTCGTCATCGCCCATCCCCCTTGTGGTCACCGATCTTTCGCCCAGGGCATGCCCGGTCCGTGACGGCCCGACACCGCGCAGAACGGCCCGCACCACCCTGCCCGACACCGTGCCGATCTCGCATGATCGCTTCGTTCCCCAGCCTCACGGCCCCGCCCCTTTGGCATCCGAGGTCTTCTTTGGTCTTCCACCGGCCACCGAGCTTGAGATCGGGCCGACTTCGATGGCAAAGAGTCCAACATCGAGGTCACCGGACTTGGCGTCTCGGTTGCGTGTCACCCCCAGACCCCCAGGTCTGCTCAGATGTCGCTTCCACCTGGGGTTTTACGCCCCCTATCCCCAGGTCTTCGAGGTGATTCGGGCATTCTGGGCCCAACCCCCCAGTCCCTCGTCGCAGCTCTGGGGGGTTGGGGGGCAGCTCAGCGTCGCGTCTGAGGCAGGAGGAGCGGGCGGTGGCACCGGCAGTGGCCACAGGCTGAGCAGCCGGCGCACTCCAGGCAGAAGGAGCCGGGCCAGGTCGTGGGGCAGGAGCAGATCGCGTTGTAGTCGGGGGCATCGTCGAACCAGGCTCCCCGAGCGGTGGCGCGTAGTCGACGTGGACATGGCCGTCGGCCGTCAGCTCCTCATACCGGGTTCCGCAGCCGGTTGACTGCGCCCACGTGGCAACAACGTGGGCGGCGGTGCTCACCGGCTGCTCCGGGCAGGGGCAGCCTTGTTCCAGTCGGCGAGTGCGAGGACGGCGTCCGGGGCGGCCTGCGCCGGGAGCACCGCGTGACCCGCGTCGAAGCCCTCCAGTGTTCCGGCCCATGCCACGGCCCGCAGCAGCGCGCTGTGCGCCTGCACCGACGGGGGAACGGCCTCCAGGTCCCGGGGAGGTGCCATGCCGTGGCTCATGAGGATGAGGGACATCTCGAAGAATTCGCCGTACTCGTTCAGGTAGTCGAGCGCGTCGGTGTCCTCGGGCTCGTGCAGCACGAGCGGACCTTCGGCCCCGTGATGCGCACCGGTCGTGCCGAGCAGGCCGGCCTGCTCCAGGGTCATGAGCATGTGGGCGCGTTCGGGCCGCCCGCCTGAGTGCAACCACTCCTGCCGCTCCCGTTCCATCTCCAGGTCGCGGAGCGGTGCATCAAACGCCTCAAACAGTGGCGCGGCACCGCCGCCCGCTACGATAGGACAGCCGCGATCTACCTGGCCGGACTCCACGTTGCGGGCCCTAGGGGAGACCGATTCCCGGCCACTCCCGGAGGGTGTGAGCACAAGGGCCGGGCGCATCCGCCCTGCACGACCGGCGACGGAGCAGCCCCGCTCAGGTGGTCGCTGTGCAACTAGACGCACTGGCGGGTTGGCTTGATCTATGTGGGTACGATCATCGCTACACGCCCCCCACGTTGAGAGCCGAGGACTTACATGTCTGGAAACCTTCCCGCTCAGAGTGTCACGGCCGACTATGCGCAGCGGGTCGCTGATGACCTGGCGGCGAACCGCGGCGAGCAGGAGCGCGTGCGTACCGAACTGGCGCGGTTGCAGGATGAGCTGGTCCGTCTGGAGGAGAGTGAGCAGGTCCTGACGAAGATGCAGGAAGTGCTCGGCGGTACGCCCAAGCAGGCAACGAAGCAGCGCAAGGGCGGCAAGGGGGCCGCGGTTCCTGCGGCGCGGGGCTCCGACCGTAAGAAGACAGCAGGGAAGGCGGCTGCAAGCGCCGGGCGCAAGGCTTCCAAGAAGACTGTGTCGCCCAAGAAGGCGGGGGAGCCGACGTGGCTGGAGCTGACTACTGCTTACCTGGGAGGGCAGAGCGAGCCCCGGTCGGCGGCAGAAGTAGCGGCCTCGCTCACTGAGGCGCACCCTGAGCGCACGGTCCAGGTGACGGTGGTGCGCAACTCTCTGGAACAGGGGGTCGCCCAAGGGCGGCTTGAGCGTTCCAAGCAGGGACGTTCGGTCTTTTACAGCCCCACCGCCCCTGCCTCAGTCCCGTCCGGCTCCTAGCCAGTGCCGGTGGCTTCAGACGGGTAGTGGGCACACCTGTTCATACATCGAGAAGCCTGGACCGACTGCTGTGGCTGCTTCTCCCTCCAGCCCGCAGGATGATGTCCGGGGCCTAACAGCTGGGATTTAAAAGTCATCTCATTTGGGTGACTCGGTAGAGTGTTGGTCGCGGTGCGCGATCGACTCGGTGAAGATGCGGGCCCTGAAGAGGGGGGCCCGACCGCCGAACGCACCATGGCCTTGCTCGTCGGCTGCCGCCGCCTCCACCGACGCTACGAACGCAAGGCCGACCACCTCCTCGCCTTCACCAGCATCGCCTGCACTCTCATCTGCTACCGCAGACTCGCCAAATGAGATGACTTCTTAGTCGCGTGGACCGGATGCGGAAGGTAGTACGTCTCCCGGTCTCCGCCGGGGAGGGCAAAGACCCCGGCTGCTGGTTGGTCGCCTCAGGCCGGGGTCCCTGTCTCTCAGCCCGCCCTCCCTTCGCCCGGCCGAGCCTCGATGGAGGTCGTCCGGTCAGGCGGGACGCTGTGTCTTGGCGTTGTGCGGGTCAGGCGATCTGGTACCTGCCGACTTCCAGGAAGTGGCGCAGTGCTTCGGGTGTGTTGTCGTCGAGGGCGGCGCCGGCTGCCGCGCGCAGGGCTGGGCTGATCGAGGGGTCGGCGAGGATGCGGGCGATGGCGACGCGGTCGTCCTCGGCCTGGGCGGTGCGGTAGCCGTTCTCCAGCCAGGCGCGGATCGCGTCGGAGTCGTTGGCGTCCAGGAGGGCGTTGACCTCGGCGATGACGCGCCGGCCGCTGTCGGGGTCGCCGAGCAGGCGCGTGATGGCGACATGGTCGTCTTCGGCCTGGGCGGCGCGGTAGCCGCTCTCCAGCCAGGCGCGCATCGCTGCCGGGTCGTTGGCGTCGAGGAGGGCGTTGGCCTCGCGTGTCACACGGCGGCCGCTGTCCGGGTCGGCGAGGATCCGGGCTATCGCCACCCGAAGGTCGTCGGCGTCCGGTTCGTCCGCGGACGAGGACGCGGGCGCCGTCACTGCGGTCGGTGCCGTATCGGCGGCGAAGGACGGGGTGGCGAGCAGCAGCGCCGGGGCGAGGATGCCTGCGGCGATGACGGGTGCTACGCGGTGCAGTCGCAAGGGGAGAACTCCTGTTCAAAGCGTTGGCAGGGGAGTTGAGGGCGCATCAGGGCGTCCACCTTGGTCATGCTGCCATGCGGGTATGACAGCGGCGGTTGTCCCAACGGCCAGGGCTTCGCGGCTCTGGCTGTGGCCGGGGCTTCGTGTCGTCGCAGCCTCGCTGTCTGGGGCGCTTCGAGTGAGGCTCGTGGCTGCGGGGGGGGGGATGATCGAGACGAGTCGATTCCTGGGGGTGGTCGTGGTGTGGTCTGAGCGTGTGGTGGTGCGTGACGGCGTTCGACTTGCCTGTCGGGACTGGGGCGGGCGGGAGCAGCCGGTTGGGCTGTTGCACGGCTTGGCCGGTCATGCGGGTGAGTGGGAAGCGGTGGCCTCGCGGCTCGGTGGCCGGTATCGGGTCGTCGCGGTCGATCAACGGGGGCACGGCGCGAGCGGGCGTTATCCGCGCGATGTCTCCAGGGCTGCTTATGTCCGGCCGCATCTCCGGGCGGTGGCGTACCGCCTGCTCGGCTCTCTGACCGAGGCGGACGACGCTGTCCAGGAGACCTGGCTGCGCCTGGCGGGCTCCGACGACCGCCGGATCGACAACCCCGGGGGCTGGTTGACGACGGTGGTCGGCCGTGTCTGCCTGGACATGCTCCGTGTGCGCAAGCGGCGCGGCGAGGAGCCCCTGGAGCAGCAGCTGCCCGATCCGGTGATCGGTCGGGAGGACGGTTCCGATCCCGAGCAGGAGGCGCTGCTGGCGGACTCGGTGGGGCTTGCTCTGCTCATGGTGCTGGAGTCGCTCAGTCCGGCGGAGCGGCTTGCTTTTGTGCTGCACGACATGTTCGGGCTGTCGTTCGAGGAGATCGCACCGGTCGTGGCCCGCACGCCCGCGACGGCCAAGAAGCTGGCCAGCCGGGCGCGGCTGCGGGTCCGCGGCACGACGCCGCCCCCGGACCCGGACCGGGCCGACCAGCGCCGGGTGGTGGACGCCTTCCTGACCGCAGCCCGCGGCGGCGACTTCGACGCGCTCCTTGCCCTGCTCGATCCCGACGTGGTCCTGCGCGCGGACGGCGGCGCTCTCACCGGTGGCCTGCGGACGATCCGGGGCGCTACCGCCGTGGCGGGCCAGCTCCACACCTTCCAGCGGATGTCCACGGCCGCCACCATCCGCCCGGCTCTCGTCAACGGCGTAGCCGGCCTGGTCAAACCCTCGACGGGCAGCCGCTGTCCGTCATGAGCTTCACCGTCGCCAGCGGCAGGATCGTCGCCATCGACATCCTCGCCGATCCCGCGCGCCTGACCGACCTCGACCTCGCGTCCGCCGAGAACTGACCTCGCCCCCCCCCGCACGCAACCCCATGGCGTTTCGCGGGCCCGTCTCAGCACCGGAGGATCACTCCGGATGAATACCCCTGGGGGGTATACCATTGGTGTGGGAACCGGGAACGGACCACACTGGACGGGAATGGGGATGAAGGTCATGGACCACACCGCTCACGACAGCACCGTGCACGACCACGCCGCGCACGAGGGTCACCGCGGCGGTCACGCCGGTGCATCCTGGAGTACGGCGGCGAGGGCGACCCTGCACTGCCTGACCGGGTGCGCCATCGGCGAGATCACCGGTATGGCGATCGGCACCGCCCTGCTGTGGAGCAACGTCCCCACCATGGCGCTGGCGATCGGGCTGGCATTCCTCTTCGGCTACTCGTTCACGCTGTTCGCCGTAGCGCGGGCCGGCCTGGACCTCAAGACCGCTATCAAGGTGGCGCTGGCTGCCGACACCGTCTCCATCGCGGTGATGGAACTGGTCGACAACGCGATCATCGCCCTCACGCCCGGCGCGATGGACGCCCACCTGGACGAGGCACTGTTCTGGGGCGCGCTGCTGGGCGGCTTCGCCGTGGCCTTCCTGGTCACTACCCCGCTCAACAAGTGGATGATCGGCCGAGGCAAGGGCCACGCCGTCGTCCACGCCTACCACTGATCTCATCAGCAGCAGCCGAGCGGCCGAAAGCGCCGCGGGGGACGAACGTACGCCGGGGCCAAAGTCTGATCGAGGCGAGGGTGACGGTGCCGCGGAAGACGCAAGCGCGTCTATCGAACCTCGTGGCCCCGGCGCGAAGTTCTTGAGGGCGTTGATCGTTCGCTCAGTTTCATTCCTCCGCTTGTAGATCGTCTTGCCGATGCCAGCAGGTCGGCCGCCGTTACTGCCACGGCGTTGGTGGTTGGCCCGCTGGTTCTTCGGCTCGAGGATGGTGTGCTTGATCTGGCGTCGGCGCAGGTAGCGGCGGTTGCGGCGGGAGGAGTGCCCCTTAGGCAGGACACGGCGGTGAACGGCCGCTCTCAACGGGCACTATTTCCGACGGCAGCCTGGAGCCCTCATCTACTAACTGATCGTTTCAGCATGAGATCTCGGTCTGACATCTCGACCGAGATCCGGCTCAGCGGGGGATGGAACGGGTTACCCCGGTTGGCACGTTGGCTCGATAGGCCTCTGGGAGGAGAACCGTGTCGAGTTTGAGCTTTCCGTCGGCGCGGGCGGTTGGACGCGGGGCGGCCTGGTACCGCGGGGACTGCCACGTCCACTCCGTCCACTCGGACGGGGAACTCACCCCCGAAGAGTTGGCCGTCCGGGCGAGGGCGGCCAAGCTCGACTTCATCGCGACGACAGAGCACAACTCAGCCGCGGCCCCGGGGGTGTGGGGGCATCTGGCCGCCGATGACTTCCTGATCCTTCTCGGCGAAGAGGTGACCACGAAGACCGGGCACTGGCTCGCGCTCGGCCTCGATCCCGGCGAAGTCGTCGACTGGCACCACCAGGTCAGGGACGGACTGGTGGACAAGTGTCTGGACCAGGTCCAGCGAGGAGGGGGCCTGTGCGTGGCCGCGCACCCGCATGCGCCCTACCCCTCGGGCGACTTCATGTTCCCCTTCCCTGGCTTCGACGTGGTGGAGGTATGGAACGGACTGTGGGCTTCGGACCGGCCCTGGAATGCCGACAACGAGGCCGCCCTGGCCGAATGGGGGCGGAGCCTCGCGGCGGACCTCCAGACGGGCTCGTGGCGCTCGGCAATGGGCAACAGCGACACCCACCTGGAAGGGCAGATCGGGACCCCTCACACCGTGGTCTTCGCTGAGGAACTGAGCACAGAGGCAGTGCTGGCCGGGATCAGGGCCGGCCGCAGCTGGATCGCCGAGTCGGCGGACGTGGACGTTTCGTTCACCGCCCATACGGCCGGCCGCGTCGCCGGGGTGGGCGAGCGGCTCACGACTCATGGTGGGCAGGTGGAAGTACGTGCGGCAGTACGAGGTGTGCCGGCGGGGACCGTCAACTTCCACACCGATCGAGGAAAGGCCCACCGAGCCCCCCTCCCCGATGCCGGGGCGAGAGCGGTGCAGTGGGACACGACAGCGGAGCAATCAGCATTCGTCCGCATCGAGGTCCGCCATCGCAGCGGGCACGTCGCCGCACTCACCAATCCGATCATCCTCAACTGACCGCTCGTTTCACCGTCCGGTCCGCAGGCGGCGGAGGCACATGAGGCTGCATGCCAGTTCGAGCAGGCCCTGATGAAGGTCGGCGCGTCTTTCGTAGCGAATCCGCGGTCGTTTGAACTGGTGCAGCCAGGCGAAGGCCCGTTCCACCACCCAACGGACCTTGCCCAGCCCTGAGCCGTGCGCGACGCCGCGTCGGACGATCATCGGCTTGATGCCGCGCTTCGCCCCGAAGTGGCCGCGCGCATGCCCCAAGGTGGAGGCGTACAACGGGGCGCGGGGCGCGGGGCGCGGTGCGCCGTTCCGCCAGCTCCGAGCAGCGGGGAGTGCTGGACCAGGTGAGCGCGGCGGTCGGAAAAGTCCGGCTGCTCCGACTCCTCACCCTGCTCTAGGTGAACGGGAACGTCGACCTCGCCAAGGTGACGAAGGGCGGCGCCGGGAACCGATCCGCTGTTCCCGGTTACACCTCTACCGCTGGGAGGGGTTCGGGTGCATCGTGGTCGTGGTGAGACCGCACCTGCAGGGTGAGGTTCCCTTCTCAGTCCCTGTCCGCGCTCCCGTCGCGGGCGGGGCCTGCCGCTCCTCCCGGCTCCCCACGGGAGGCTTCGCGGCTGCCCGGAATCAGGGCTGAGGCAGCTCTCCGGGCCGGATGGGCACGATGGTGACGTTGGTGGCACCGGCAGCTGAGGGCGCTGTGAACCGCATCAAGGAGATCAAGCGACAGCTCTATGGCCGAGCCTGTTTCGAACTACTCCGCAAATGATCCTGCTCCAGTGACTTGAGCGCCAACTACCCAAATTCAATACCAAAGCCTCGTCCTCTCAGTTGGTTCGGGGCGCAGATCAGAGGTCTCCTCCCGAGCCTGTGCAGTCCGCCTCTTCTCCTCCAGGGACCAGGGGATCCATGCCGATCTTGACGAGAAGGAGATACGCCCCGTACGGCATATCGCCGCAGACGACCGAATCAGCCGTGGGACTCAGCACCCCACCGGCCCCGTCGTCGTCGAACTCGAACGCTGACGGATCCAGACCCAGCCGCTCCGCGAACGGCGCCACAGTGGAGAACATCCAGTCCCGCACGGTCGCACCGCCAACGGCCGCATTCCCCACCAGAGGGAAGGACACGAGGAGATCAGCCAGAAAACCCTGACGCAAGCCGTCCGGGTGCGCTGCCTCGAACTGCACTGCCATCGGCTGAAGCTCCGACACCAAAGGCAACCAGGCACGCAACGCCTCATCGGCGGTACTTACCTGCTGCAGATTGAGGTGGACGCGCATCACGACGTCGTCCGCAGAGAAACGCATCAGTGGGTCAACTGGCCCTTCGGAGAGATGCTTGCATGAGAGCAGTCCTTCCCCGGATTCCTACATCCACTTGACAGAGCGCCACGATGGCTTGCCGGGTGTGGTGTTCGTTGTGGTGCTGCCTTGCGCAGCCCACCGTAGATCGGGAGGCCGGCCGGCCGACGTGGGACGACGCCTCCGCAGTGGCTCTGCTCAGGCCCCACCCCTGGGGTAGAACGGAGGTGAGTAGCCGGCCTTCCATCGATTCCGTCCACGGCTGGGGGCATCGCACGGCAAGGGGGGCGCGGCAGTCCTGCCGCGGCCCCCTTGCCGTGCTGCGTGTACTACTCAACGTCGACGAAGTCGCCGGCAGTCGAGACGGCCGGGGTGGTGGACGTGCCGGCGAAGCTGTAGCGCCAGTAGCCGTCGGCCGAGGCCTTGACGGTGGTCTTCAGAGTGCCGGTGGAGCTTGAGGTGACGGTCTTGACCGTCGTGTAGCTCTTGGCACCCTTCTTCTTGAACTGGAGCTTCACGGGCTGGTTGGTGTAGCCCGTGTACGTCTTGGTGTCCCAGTTCGCACGGGTCAGCTTGCCGGTGGCGGTGAGGGTCTTGCCCTTCTTCACCGGTTCGGGCGAAGCGTTCACGTTCAGCTTGGAGAACCGCTGGACGCGGGTCTTGGCCTGGAAGTCGTTCCAGACGAAGTCCTCCTTGCTGCCGGTGTCCGCAAGCGCTCCGACGCCGACGTTCCAGGCGCCGGCGAGGCTGCTCGTGTAGAGGTCCTCGGACCGCGGGTCGACCGTGACCGAGACGGTGCACGTGGAGGTGGTCGGGTCAGCCGAGACCTTGCAGTCGCCGTACTCCTGGATGGGGCCGAGGAAGCCGTCGACCTCGTCGATGTGGCCGTGCCACAGGTAGGCGTACGCGTCGGCGATGCCGGACGGCGAGGACGCCGTGATCGCGATGGTGAACTTCTGCTTGGACTTCGTGCCCACCACGATGGTCTTGCCGCCGTTGACGACGACCTTCCTGATGACGGGCACTTCGGCGGCGCGTGCGGCGCGTGCCTCGGCGGCCTGCGCACCGGCCTGGGCGGGCGCGCCGCCGAAGACCTCGGCGCCGGACGGCACGCTCAGGCCGGTGGCCGGCTTCTCGTCGGCCTGGACGGCCGGTACTGCGAGAGCGGAAAGGGCCAGGGCGCCGGTGACGGCGGCCACGGTGGCACGTATACGCATGTGTCCCCAAGGAGAAGAGCCCCCGGGCGTGGTAGCGACGCCGGGGCCCATTTGATCCGTGAGCCTTTTGGCTCACAGGATCAGACAGACGAGTCAGGCCAAGGGTTGTAGGAATGGCGGAGCTTTCGTGAAAGTCACTCCGCCCGCCCTAGTCAGGAGGAGTGCAATCGCGCGTGCAGGTCACTTCGGTCACCCGGCTTGCTGTCCTTCATCCAGGACAACGACATCTACCTCGTCCAGCCTCGCGCGTGGATCAAGGCTCTGGGGCTCTGTCCTTTGCGGCGGCCGGTGGGGATAAGTAGGTCGGGCTGGATGTCCTCGACGGTCTCGCCGTGTGCGTGGTGGCGGAACGTGGTGTGCAGCATGTCGTCCGTGATGACTGGCGGCCGGCCGCCGTGATTTCCCTTACGGTCTGCGGCGTCGATCCCTTCGAGGGTGGACTCGCGGATGTTCTCCGCTCTGTCTCCGCCATAGCCGCGAAGAATCCGAACAGCAGGCTTCCCGGCCCGTTGGGGTCGTACGTCCCCTGGAGGGGGCCGACGACCATTTGCCCACTCCTGCACGCACCTTGGAGGCGGTGCCATGGGTCTACTCGCTTACTTGTGGCCCCGGAGGAAGGCCGGAATGTCAGCTCGGGTCGGGTAGTCGGGCAGCGGTGCGGGCTTGTCCTGGAGGAACGCGGTGATGGCGGCCGCCACTCGTTGGTCGTTGTCACCCAGCCCGTTCCACATGTGGTGGCCGACGCCGGGCATGTACTGGGTGCGCTGGATGGCGGGATTGTCCGCGAGGATGGTTGTTTGCCACTGCCGGACCTGGGAGGAGCACTCGGCGATCATCAGCATCGCGGGTGTCCGGGAGCGCCTGAGCTGCGGGGCGATGGAGGGGGAGTCTTTGATCGTTTGCTGGATGCGGAGGCTGGCGGCGGCATTGAAGGAGAAGTTCTCCGCGGTGTCCTCGACCGGGATGCGGTGCGCGTCCCGCGCGCAGTAGGCGGACGCGGTGTCGCTGCCGAGATCGGCAGCGGTGAAGGCGTTGTCGCCCTCCGCCTGTCCTACCAGCCCGTTGTCCGGGTTGAGCAGTCCGAGCCGCATGAGGCCAAAGGCGACCGCGTACCGCGGGACGTGCGTGGAGCGCGGTCCGGTCATCGCCGGAGCGAGGTCGCGGGCCGACGGCCGACCCTTCTGCTCCGCCATCCGGGCGGTGGGGCCGCCCATGGGGCCCGGCTCGGCGATGACTGCCCGGCGCAGGTGGTCGGCGATGGCCGGGTCGGCCAGCGCGCGGGTGAGTACAACCGCGCCTGAGGAGAATCCCAGTACGTCGGCGCGGCCCTTGCCGAGCTTGCCGACGAAGGCGCCGAGGTCGCGGACGGACCGGGTGATCGAGTACTGGTCCATGGGCAGCAGGTCGCTGCGTCCGCCACCGGCCTGTTCGTAGGCGTACACGTCATAGCCCTGTCCCGCGAGCCGCTGCAGGAAGCGGTGGTCGAGCACCGAGATGCCGCGCACCGGGCCGCCGTTGAGGTAGACGAGCGGGACGCGCTGCCGGGGGCTGTTGTTGGTGGGCGGGTAGTGGTAGACCGCGACCCGGCTGCCGGTGGACAGGCGCCAGTGCTCGGCGGTCACGAACGGCAGGGCGGACGGGTAGTGGCGCGTCGTGGGGACGGTGGGGACGCACACCGACAGCGTCAGGGCCGCTGCGACGAGCACCGGCAGGAATGGCGCCAGCCGTCCCCTCCAGGAGCGGCGGCGCCCCCGCCACAGCGCCGCGAAAACCGCGATGCCGGCAGTCGCGGACCATGCGACGAATCCCGAGCCCGCGCCGTCGGTGGCGACGATTAGCGCCAGGAAGAAGGCGACCAGCCCTACCACCGCGGCGGTGGCCGCCAGCAGGCGGCCGGCAAGGCGCAAGGGACGTATGACGGACGGTGGCATGATGAGCTCCCCAGAGTTTTGAAACGTCGTTTTGAAACGATGTTATCAGCATAGGTAAACTGCTTCCCATGGGAAGGCCGAGAACGAACGACGCCGCCGTCAGAGAACGGCTTGTCGCATGCGCGACCGAGATGTTCGCCACCCGTCCCCAGGAGTTGGTGACAGTCCGCGCACTGGCCACTGCCGCCGGAACGTCGACGGCGGCGGTGTACACGTTGTTCGAGGGGAAGGACGGACTGATCCGCGAGGTGCGCGACCAGGCGGTCGCGGGCATGTTCCAGGACCTGTCGGCCGTTCCCGGCTCGGAGGCCGCGCTGGAGGATCTGTACGCGTTGGCCGTGGCGTATCGCCAGTGGGGGCGCGAACACCGCCACCTGTACGCGGTGTTGTTCGGTGGTGCCCAGTCCTTCGTACCGTCGACCTGGGTCGGCGACACAGACCCGGTGCGACCGCTTGTCACGGCGATCGACCGTGCCGTGACGGACCAGATCCTCGCGGGCGACACCACACTGATCGCCGTCTCGTTGTGGGTCTCCCTGCACGGACTCGTAACCCTCGAACTGGCCGGCGGCCTAGACGGCACCGCAGCCGAGACCGCGTTCCGGTCAACGATTGATGCCGTACTACGCGGCTGGGCAACCCCCGCCGCCTTCCCTGGCCTTCGACGCCCAGACCCGGCGCCGTGAAGCGGTTGCTCCGTAGCCACACGAACACGACCGGCAGAGGGTCAAGCCGATACACACCACCCCGGCTGGCTCAGAGCGGTTCACGGCTATCGCTGCCAGCCATATCAACGGCCGCCAACTCACCAAGTGAAATGACGTCTATAAGACTGATCTTGGGTCCGACGCCGGAGGCTGGGTGGCCAAGTGGCGACCGAGGAAGTTGACACCGTCGCCCCAGGGAGAGCCGGATGGCCGAGCCTGGAGACTTCAGGCCTGTCCCGCCAGCCACTCGCTGGCGGGACAGTGGGCGCTCCCGGCGCGGTGCGGGCCGGGAAGCCTGGCCGTCACCGCGGCTGCAGCCAGCTTGAGGCGGGAGTTCATGTCCAGCCCGAACGGCCGTACGGACTCACGTGCGTCCAGAACAGAGGCGGCAGCGCCCGCCGGTCCGCGTCGGTGAGCTTGTCCGCACACTTCGGATCGGGCAGGACCTCCCCCGGACTTGTTCCGCACCCACCTGCGGGTTCGCGTCAAGACAAGGGTCGGGTCTCGGCGGCCTGCTTCAGGAGGGCCCGTGCTGAGTCCGCGTATCGGATGGCGGTCTTCTCGTCGATGCCGAAGACGAGGGACAGGTGGAGTGGGCTGGGTCCGTGGATCAGGGCTTCGTCGAGCTAGCGGTCGACGCGGAGTCGCTCCAGGGCCGCGGTGAGGTTGCGGGTGGCCCGGGTAGTCCAGAGCTTGACCGCCGGCCCGAGTTCGACGGCCGTCTTCTGGGTGATCAGCAGGTGTGGGTTGGCGGTGTTCGGCCAGCGAGTTCGGCGGCGCGCCCTGAGACGTCACTTGGGCAGCTTCGCCGTGCGCTCGGGGTGGGCGGTGGTGAGGTAGTGCATGGCGGTCTTCTCGGTGATCCCGAAGAGTCTCATCAGCCTAACGAGCTGGTGCGTGGTTGCGGTTGAGGAGGGATCGCGCGAGGGTGGGACGATCCAGTCCGTGGTGATCACGGTCGACCGGAACGTTCTCGCGCATCAGCTGTTGACCGGTGTCTCCCGGCAGCATCTGGCTTGCCTGGTCGAGGAGTTGGCCGGCCCGTGGCAGGCCATGATCGAGGAGCGTCGTCACGAGGCTCGCGGCGGGGCCAGGAAACGTGAGGCGGGGGCCGGTGCCCGGCATCGGCTGGTGCTCGTCGACCGGCTGCTCGTCACGCTGATTCACCTGCGGCACGATCTCCCGCACTCCGTCCTGGCCCTGTTGTCCGGTGTCGACCGTTCCACCGTTACCCGCGCGATCGGAGAGATGCGCGGGCTCCTGGCCGAACGCGGATGCGCGGTCCCTGACCGTCCTGGCCTGCGGCTTCGGACCCTGGCGGATGTGTTCGCCTACGCCCAGGCCGAGGGCATCGAGCTGCAGCTGGATGCCACCGAGATCCAGATCCGCCGGCCCGCAGCCGGCCGCGGCGGACGCCGAGCGTTCGTCTCGGGCAAGAAGAGCAGAACACGATGAAGGCCACTGTCGTCGCCGACCATCAGGGCCGCACTCTCTGGACCGACGCCCTGCGGCCAGGCCGGATGCACGATGCGACCGCCACACGCAATGAAGGTATCGGAACCTGTTTCCAGCACTTCCCGGACGTGGAAGTGCTTCTGGACGACGGCTACCTCAGTCTCCGGCGTGACCACCCCGGCCAGGCGATCACACCGCCCAGAAAACCAAACAAGATCGCTTTGCCGCACGTACACGCCGGCAGAGAAGAGGCCCGGCACCGACACTCATCGAAGCGCATCACCGTCGAGCACGCGCTTGCCGACCACAAACGCTGGAAGCAGCTGACCCGCTGGACGCACCGGCGAAAGGCCCTGCCCGACACCTACCGGGCCATCGCCGGCCTCGTCTCCGACCGAACCGCCAACGCGTAACCACGACCCTGATCAGGCAAACACGCCTCAACCGCAATCACGCACCAGCTCGTTACGCATCGCTTTCCTGTGAGAAGGGGCGTGGTCAGTGAGAACTTCCGCCGCCGGTGGGTTTCCCCTCGATGAACCCGATTGAGGAACTGGGACCCCCGCGCTCCGTCAAGACGGCGGCTTCGGACAGCAAGTGGCCCGTGCTGGCCGATAGCAGGCTTAGCCGGGCGATGCGGGAAAGGTAGCGTCAACCTTGCTGTCAGACCCGTATCGCATTGACGCGGGCGGGTCTACCACGACCGTAGGGGGGAACGAATGCGAGCTCTGACAAGGGCGCTCGTCAGCACTGTTACCGCTGTCGGGATTACCGCCGGAAGCCTGGCTGGGGCAAGCGCCGCCCTCGCGGCACCCGCGTCGGCCACGGTAGCGGCTGTCACTTCCGAGGCTGTCACCCCGCTCGCGGTGGTCAACCTCGGGCTGAGCACCACACAGGCCAAGTACGCACAGTGCTGGCTCAGGGCGAACTGGGGCTATACCGGAGCTATCGACGGTCAGCTGGGCACCAACAGTTGGAAAGCGTTCCAGCGGAACCTCAAGGCGCACTGGGGCTACACCGGGGCGATCGACGGGATCGTCGGGTCGGGCACGATCAAGGCGCTGCAGCGTCTGCTCAAGGCGAGCTGGGGCTACACGGGGGCGATCGACGGGGTCGCCGGGTCGGGCACCCAGGCGGCTTTCAAGCGTTTCGCCAACGCCTGCAGCGGCTGGTGCTGAACACGTAGGAGCGACACCTGAGGGCGGGGCCTCCGTGTGGAGTCCTCGCCCTTGGGCTGTCTGGCGTGCGCTTCAGAACCTCGCTGGCGGTAGGCCTTCTGTTGGCAGCGATGTGAACAAGTTCGACGCTGGAGCCGGCTGCGGCCCGGCAACGCAGGAATCCACCGTCTGCGGTGGAGTAGGTGGCAGTGAACCTCTTCCAACCCTGAGGGGTGGTGGGACGGGCAGCCCCGGCGGCGGGCATGAACAAAGCTCCTGATAGACGGGTTCACGACCAAGATCACCAGTCCGCCAACTTTCGCGTGCTTGTCTACCCTTCCCCAAGCTCTCAACTTCGTTCGAGCAGGGGAGACCCCAACGCATCGATCTGTCCAGCCGTACTCTGCGGCATCTCTCCGGTCCTCTCGCAGGTCACCGCCGTCGGATCGGTTTGCGCTGGCGTCGCCTGACCTTCGGCCGGCAGGCCCTGCTCGTCCTGGCCCGCCTGCGCTGCGGTGACACTTACGCCCGTCTCGCCGCGGGTTTGCATCGGGATCGCCACGGCTTACCACTAATTACGTGAGGCCGTCGACCTCCTGGCCGCCTTCGCGCCCCCGCTGGACCAGGCCATGACGACCGTCCGCAAGAAGGCTTGCGTGATCCTCGATGGCGCTGTGCTGTCGATCGATCGTATCGGCGCCGACCGGCCGTACTACTCGGGGAAGAAGAAGCACCACGGGATGAATGTGCAGGTCCTGGCCGATCCCGCCGGTCGCCTGACCTGAGCCTCGGACGCCCTTCCGGCAGCTATGCACGACGTGACCGCAGCGCGGGCTCTCGGCATTCCAGCCGCCCTCGCGGCAGACGACATCAAGTGCTGGGCGGACAAGGCGTATCGGGGTGTCGGCCCTGCGATCCGTGTGCCGATCCGTCAAACACCTGCGCGCTGGCGCGGCGTCACAATCGCGATCACGCCAAGATCCGCAGCCTCGGCGAACGTGCCATGGCCACCCTCAAGTCCTGGCGACTCCTGCGGAGGCTCCGCAGGCCGCACCACCCGGATCACCGCCGTCACCCGTGCCGTCGTCGCCCTCGAACTCGCTACCTGATCAAGATGGAAAAGGCTCAGTGAACCGTCACTCGTTGAGCCGAAGGTTGTTGCGGGTCGCCAAGGAAATCCTCACATTGGAACGGCAAGGCTGAAGTGGATAGTGGTTCACCACGCCCGAGATCCCAGAGATGCAGTCACCCAATCGTTCCCAAGCGGCGGCCCAGGACGCTTCGCGTGCCGGCCGGTGACGTAATCTGGAAACTCGGTACAGGTCGCGCCAGGAGAGCGCGGTCTGTATTTGTGATGTTCACTGTGAGTAGGGGGGCCTTTGAGGATTTCAGGGGTGAGCTCTGCTCCTACGTGCTCGGACATGACTTTCAAGGACGCCATGGCCGCGCTTGTGTCGGATGGCATGTTCTGGATTCGCTGGAAGAACGCGTGTGGACTGCCACCCTGGACGGTCTGGTGGTTACGGGGTTCGAACCACTCGCAGAACTGTCCATATTGAGCATACTTAAAAACTGTCATGGAATGTCCCGTTCGGCTGAGAGAAAAAGCTTCTGAGCCATCGGAAAGATTCACTTCGATCTCTGTGTCGCACTGCGATTCAGACATGAGGCGTGCTTCGCCCGGTTCGGCTCCATAGGCCGCGAGGACCTGTTCGGGGCTGTGGTTCCGTGACAGTGTCAAGGAGAAGTCGCCGTAGTCTTCGATGTCCCAGGTAGCTGGCATCGCTGTCATCCTCCCGTTGGATCCAGAGCGCCCGGTGGCTACAGGACTGCTTGTAGCCACCGGGCGCTTCGGGTTCACGCGTCAGGAACCGTCATACGGAAGGGATCTTTGTTCACCAGCCGCTGACTCTGAATGAGGTTACTGTAGGCGGTGCCGACCAGGGAGTTGGCGTCCGCTGGAACGTGGCCGCGGACGCAGGGTTCTGTCTTGGTGAGATGAAGATCCCGAGTCGTAATGCGGGTACCCCGGCCAGGTCTAGTCGGCCGAGGCACCGCACTGTCCGTCATTCGAGATTTCACTCAGGCCGCAGAGTCTGAGGATCCGCGAACCTGGCTGAACCTATTCTCGCTTCGTCCGAGGCTTGAGCATCACAATGACGAGCCCACCGATAGCTCCAGCGACTCCGAAGAGCAAAGCCACCTGCAGAGTCGTCCCCTGGAGGATCCCAAGCAGTACGGCGAGAGCACCGATGACACTCGCCGCTACCGCCGTCCCGATGATAGTCGGCATAATCCGCGCCTTGCTGCCGGTCATTTTCCTCCTGCCCCGATTTAGCCGAAGAGAGCGGAGCCAATCGGCCCGCTCAGCCCACCGAGCAGTCCTCCGATGGCGCCGGTTTCCCGTTCTGCCTGGGTGCCACCTGCGATAGTTGCCCCTGCTCCACCTGCGCCCGCACCCCACAAGGCAGCAGTGACAGCGCCCGCCGCTACACAGCCGACGCTGGCCGTGCCGGCACAAGCAACCCCGGCTGTTGCCACAGCTGCGGCACCCGCGATTGTGCCAGCCACCACCCCGACCCCGTCGGCGAAGCTGAACAGTCCGGTGGGGTCGATGCGGTTGACGGGGTCGCCTGCGGCGTAGAGGTACGGGTTCTGTTCCTGACCGGAGGGGTCGGGGGTGGTGAAGCGGCCGATGTTGGGGTCGTAGTAGCGGGCCGCGAAGTGGTACAGGCCGGTGGGGTCCTGGTAGCCGCCGGCGAAGCGGTAGGGCTGGGGGACCTGTTCGGTGGTGGCGGCTCGCTGGACGCCGCAGGGGCTGTAGGCGTACGTGTTGACCTTCGTGCCCGCTTCGTCGGTCAGGGCGACGACGCTGCCGAGTGCGTCGGTCAGGTAGTAGTGGTTCTTTCCCCCCCACGGGTCATGGAGTCCAGCGTGCCCCCGGGTTCGCGGTTGAATCCGGTGTCCACTCCGGCCGTTGAGGTGGCGGACAGGCCGAGGGGAGGGGCAGGTTGGCGGCGGCGTGGGTGAGCATCGCGTAGGCCGGCTGCCAGGTGCCGAGGATCGCGGTCGTCTCGCAGCGCAGCCAGCCCTTGCGGGTATAGCCGAGCTGGTGGCCGTGGAGGTAGGCCGCGGCGTCCTGAGCGCCGCCCGTCCTCTCGCACTCACTACCGGCGAGACGCCTTGGAGCGCTGATGGCAGGGGAACGGGAAAGCGCCGTGCCCCGGCCTTCCGGTCGGGGCACGGCGCTGTGGTGATCAGGCGCAGCCTGGACGGGATCGGCCGGGCCGGGCGGCCCCGCCACCGGCCGTCCGGCCGGCGCCGTCCTTCAGCGCAGGCCCAATACCTTGTCGGCGAACGCCGACAGGTTGGCCATGGTCCGGGCGACCTGCTCCTCGAGCGTCAGGTTCTCCTCGTACCGCCCGTGCCGCAGCTTCGGCTGCCGCTTGCCGCGCACATACAGCGAACAGGCCAGGTCCGCGCAGAGATACGTGCCCACCGTGTTCCCCTCTCGCCCGGCGGGGCCCGCCAGCGGCGCGGCGAACAGGGCCACGCCGGAGGAGGCGTGCGCGGTGAGACACGCCTGGCACATGCTCGACTTCACGGCACTGGTCCGTCCCGCGGAGGGGACGCGCAGGGTGATGCCGGTCGGCCCGGCCTCCCGCGGCAGCACCAGGTGCGCCTTCAGCGGGGCGCCCGGGTCGACCCAGCCGAGAAAGTCGAGGTCCTCCCAGGGAAGTGCGGCGAAGTCGGCGGGCAGGCGCATCCGGGTGGCCTCACCCTTGGTGCAGTTCACGAAGGACGCGCGGATCTGTTTGTCGGTCAATGGTTCCACCCAGTGGAACGTATCAATGGGGCCGAGTACGGGCATCCGATTTACCGGGCATCGGATCTATGGGGTCTCCGCCCTGCCGCCCCGCGCAGAAGGACGCTGGCCGTGCCCACAAAGCCGCCGTCACGGAAGGAGACCGAGGTGCTACTTGGGGGGTTCGTCGCAGCTCCAGGTGTCGTCGTCTTGCTGTGCCCAGCCGCGGGCGGGCGCGAGTTCGATGAGCTTGGGCTCCACCCGGCTGGGCAGGCCGAACAGGGCAAGCCACTGGTTCGCAGCAGGCGCCGCGCAGGTAGACGAAGCGGGGGAGCTCCTCGTCGGGCACGAGGGTTTCGTTGCTTCACCAACCCACTTGCCGTGCTTGGTGAAGACCGGGACCTGGTCGCGGTCGGCGTCGAACACGACGACGTAGTTCCCGTAGCGCTCCAGCACGAGGTCGTAGAGCAGCACGGAGGCCGGGGCGGCCTCGAGGACTTCGAGGCCGACGACGGTGAAGCGGGCCGGGGCCTCGAGGTCGTGGGACGGGACGACGATGCCGGTGACCCGCAGCAGGTCGCCGGGCTGGATCTCGCGCAGGAGCACGTCGGCCAGGCCCGGGTCGGCGGTGGTGCAGGCGTACACGGTGTCGGGGCATCGGGCGGAACGGTGTCCGCGTCGACGGGGGAGTGGATCAGGACGAAGCAGGCGGTTCCCCATCCGGTGCCGGGGGCCGGGATCGCGTCGACGTAGCCGCCGATGGCGAGGTATGTCTGGGGGTTCATCAGCTGACCTCCGCCAGGGGCGTGGTGGAGCGAGGGGAGCGAGGTGGAGTAGGGCGCTTCTCCGCGAGGGCGGGGCGGTGTCGATGTACCCGGGGGTGACGCGGTCATCGGGCTGCCTCCGGGGTGTTCTTCCGTGTGCGGCAGGGGCAGACCCGATCATCGGATTCGGGGCCTGCGGGCGGATCGTCTCCGTCGACCTGGACGCCGAATCCCCGCATATCCTGCGCGGCAGGGAAGATCTCCCGGGCCCACGCGTCCCGCTCTCGGGCCCGCTTGCCAGGGCGTCGTGCAGCGGGCGCACCCACTCGCGCATCAGCTCCCAGCGCTCACGGGTCAGGTCCAAGGGCAGCACCGCAGCACCTGGACCGTTCCGCTGGAAGTTCCCGTTACGACCGAGGGCCACCAGAGGGCGTCAACACTCTCTTCCATCCTCGCCCGCGTGGCTGGCCAGTCAGGGGTGGGAGTGGGGGGCGTCAACGCCTCCACCGGCGGGGGAAGCCGGTGATCCTGCGGTGCATCGCGTGCCAGATGCTCCATCACGGCTCACGCGTCTTCGTCCTGGACATTCCTTGGCCATGGCGACCGTCCCGCGTCTTCGGGTCCTTGAAGAGGGACAGGGCCGGGGGCAGCCATGAGCGCAACACCCTGCTCAAGCTTCGCCTGCTCACGCACCCCGGCCAGTGCCGCCTCCACCTGAGCCGACGCGGTCATCCGCGCCCCGCGCCACCCCATAGCGGATGCCACAACGACCCCACCCACGCCGATCCCGGCAGCCACGAGGGCCACAACTCCGTCATCCATACGCGGATTATCCGACTACCCTGCACTCCCCCGCCCCGTCGATGAACTCCTTTAGGCGCTCCAGCCGCGCAGGCCCCTCCACACTCGCCTCTCCCTGCCAGCCTCGGGGCAGAGCAGCCGGTTGCGTCCCGGCTGCTGACGCGGTGGCTTTGATTTCCGTCCCACTGGGCGGGTGCGCGGTGAGTCACGGCTTGAGGCCCTGACCTTGACCTTGACCGGGGCGCGGCTGCTGGTGCTGCTCCTCGTGTCTCTTGGCGGCGCCGCTCGACCGGGTCGGGCGCCGGGGCCGGAATCTGTCCGTCCTCGATGGCGCGGCGGCGGGCGTTGGCCGCACGGGTGACGGCGGCGAGCCGGTCCAGGTTCTCCGGTGTGCGCAGCCACGTCGCCGCGTCGGTCGTACGGCCCTCCAGATACTCCTCGGGCATCGCGGCCTGCTGGTGGGCATGGACGGCGGCCGCCCGCTGCGCCGGCGTGAGGGCGACGTCCCGGCCGGGGTGGTCGACGGCGTGCGGCGGAGTTGATGCCGGGTCGTGATGCTGGCCGTCGTCCTGCCGGGCGGGCGGGGGACGGGCGGCGCGGATCGCGTTGCGTACGACGAGGCTGGCGACCCGGGCCCGCTCGTAGCGGGACGACTCCCGGGGCGGCCTGCCGCCGGTGCCGACGATCCACCACCGGTCGGGCTCGGTGAAGTCGGCGGTGTAGAA
Organism: Streptomyces parvus; assembly: GCF_032121415.1. NCBI lineage: Bacteria > Bacillati > Actinomycetota > Actinomycetes > Kitasatosporales > Streptomycetaceae > Streptomyces > Streptomyces parvus. The sequence goes on from NZ_CP135078.1 coordinate 44,690, forward strand.
GATCTGGTCGGCGGCCGGGGCGCGGCGGCCGGGCCGGGGATCGGTGGTCTGGCGGGTGTGGTCGGACAGGGCACGGTTGGCGATGTAGTCGTCCAGGCCGCGTGCGAACGCGTGGCCGCGCAGAGTCTCCAGGAGGTGCCGGCCGGGCTTCGGCCAGGACGTGGCGGCGGGCGAAGTTCCTGGGGACGGTGAAGACGACCGCGGCGACGTCCACGGCGGCGAGCATCGTGTCCACCACCGGATCCACCCGGGCCCGGACCGCCGCCCCGAGCGCACGGTAGCGGTTCAGGAGCCCGTCGACCATCTGCTGGCCGCACATCACCAGCGCGGAGGACCGCCACCAGACGAGCAGCTGCTCCAGCGGGCGGGTCTTCTTCTCGGGGCGGGTGTCCTGCGCCGCTTGCCAGCCCAGGTCGTGGCGGGCCTTCTCGCCGGGCAACCGCCCGTGCTCCTGGGCGTACGTGTAGGTGAGGCCCTCCAGAACGTCCTCGATCCGCTGGCGGCGGGTGGAGGATCAGTCGATGAGCACCTGGTCAACGCCGGCTATCCCCATCACCGGGCGCAGGCCCGACGTCACCTCCCGAGGCACCGTCGCGAGCCGTTGTGTCCAGCACACCCCACTTCGGCTCGCCGTGGTCGACCAGGCGTTGTACGCGGTTGAGGACCAGGCAGTGCTCGTGGAGCAATTTTTCACGTTCAGGGTGTCTCATGAGACAGCTGATCGCGACCTTCGCGCCGGTCAGCGAATCGCGCGCCGCGCCGCCAGGCGGCGTAAGCCTGTGAGGCGGTGAGACAACGCCAAGATGCTGAACCGGTGCGCCAGCTCCGGCAGAACACCTGCAGCAAGTTGCGGACCGGCGCCGCTCGGGCGGGACCAGCTGTTGCTGTACCGCGGAGGCTGTGTCAGTGCCTCCTGCGATCCTTCTTCAATGATCAACGAGTACAAGAAGCTGCTGGCGGGGCTGGACGATGTGGACTGGGCCAGCCTGTCCCACGCCTACGAGTCGGCGCATGACGTTCCAGGGCATATACGCACCCTGTGCGGGAGCGACGACGAGGCGCGCGAGCAAGCGTTCAGCAGCCTGTTCAGCAGCATTTTTCATCAGGGCAGTCGCTATTCGGCCTCTCCGGTCGCCGTGCCGTTCCTCGCGAGGATCGCCCTCGCAGGCCCTGCGGCCGCCCGCGAGAACACGATGTGGCTGCTCACCCGCCTGGCCGTGGACTGGCACGACGAGTACGACGTGACCACCGGCATCAACGTGGCCGGATGGCGTGCGGCCGCGGCAGAGGGCGGACCGGAGGAGCTCCTGCCGTGGTACGAGGAGCAGCTGGCCGCCGCGACGGGCGCCGACCAGCGCGCACAGCTGCAGGAAATACGGGACTGGGTAGCCGCTGGCAACTCGCCCGACGCCCGGTGGTCGGCACTCCAGTCCTACGACGCCGTCCTCGCCGAACTCCCCGACCTTCTCGCCCTACTCGACGACGATGACACACGACTGCGGACCCGGATCGCCTACCTCCTGGCCTGGTTTCCCGAATTCTCCACCGCCTCCCTGCCCCGCCTCCTCGCCCTTGCCGCACACGGAAGGACCCGGTCACCGCAGCCACCGCACTGCTCGCCGCAGGCATCGTCGGACCTTCCTCCACGGTCGAGGACATCACCTCGTATCTGGATGCCACAAATCCGCTGATGCGGTGGGCCGCTGCCACCGCCTTCATCCGCCTCGCCGGCCTCGACGGAACCCCTGTCGACCCCGGCCTGCTCAGCCGGGCTGTCACGGAACTCACCGCAGCTGCCCGCAGCCCGTTCGATCGCGTAACCGACTACTGCGAGGGCGACCTGTTCGGCCACATCGAGCGCACCCTGCACGCCCTGCCGCCCGGTTCGAACCCCTCCGTGCGCGAGGCGCTCGACGCGTGCCTGCCCCGCATCGTCTGGGACTACTCCGGGTCCCGCACCCGCAGAGCGATCCAGGAGCTTTTCCCCACTCCACAGCCACGCCCCGCGCCCCGCTACACCGACTTGACAGCGGCGCAGCAGCAGCTGTTGGGCGATCTCGCCGGCCACCGGCACACCTGGCTCATCCGCTCGTCCGCAGACGGGCTGCGGGACCTCGGCCTTCCCCACACGCAGGAAGCCCTGCAGTCCTTCGTCCGAGCGCACCACACCGCCTGAAGCACCGCAACACCACGCACCATCGGGTCCGCTCAGCGGCCGGCCTACCGGCCGCGGTGCGGCCCGGGTTGCTGCGAGGGGTGCGCCTGCTTGTCCTCCCGGCGCACCGGGTTCGCTGCGCCGTCGCCCGGGTTGGTGCGGCGGCGCATGCGAGTGCGGGAGTCGTCGGCGGCCTTGGCGAAGACGTCCTGGAGGAGCCGCAGCCGGCCAGCCGTGACATCGGGTGCTTCCACGTCCGTGCGCAACTTCCTCAAGGCCCGCAGCGCGGTCATGTCAATCGCCTCTGGGGACCCGGTGCCCTGCTCCTGGTCGTCGTGCTCGGCTTCGGCGGCCGAAGGTGCGAACAGCTGCTCGGGCATCGCCGACTACTGATGCGCCGCAGCATCGTACGCGCGGCCCCGCACGGCGGCGGTCGTGGTGGTGGTGCGCAGCTTCTCCCGGACCATCGCACCGGCGAGGACAGCGCGCTCGTACTGCAACGGAATGCGGGGGTCTCCCCCTCTCCCGCGTCCGTGCCCCGGGACCAGGACGTCCGGCATGATCGGGCACGGACGGACCGGCGAACACTCCTCGCCGGTCCGGCTCTCCCCGGCGAACTGCGGCCGGTCTCGCCGCCCCTGTACCGGCGGCGAATTCCAACTCGCCCGCTTCCAGTCGTTCCAACGAGCACACGGTGCAGGAAAGCTCTCGCGCACGTGAGTCCGCCAGTTCCACCTGTTGCTGGAACAGGGGCCGGTTTCAAAATCTCGCCCCGGTTCAAGGGTGTGCTCAGCGGCCGGCTTCCGGTCCGTGCGGACCTGGCTGCTGGGAACGGTGCTGTTCCTCCTGACGCTCCGGGTGTACCGGAGCGGCGATCTCCCGGCCGGTGTACTTCATCTTCCTGGCCCGGGCCCCGTCACCGCTCTTCGTCAAGGCGGCCGCCAGCTGGCGCAGCTGCTCAGCGGTGAGTTCCAGGGCTTCCACGTCCGTACGCGATTGCCTCAGGGCCCGTAGCGCCGTCAGGTCCAGTGCTTCGGGGCGGCCGGGCTTCTGCTCCTGGTCGTCGTTCTCGGGGTCGGTCGGCTCGGGTGCGAGCAGCTGCTCGGGCATCGCCGCCTGCTGGTGGGCGACGACGTCGTACGCCCGGCCTCGCACGGCGGTGGCGGTGGTGGTGCGCAGCTGCTCGCGCACCACCGCTCCGGCGAGGACGGCTCGTTCATACTGCGGCGGGATGCGGGGGACCTCCCACTCCCCCGCGTCCTGGCCCCGGGGGGGGCGCAGGCGGCTCGCCGGGATCGGTCGGGGGTTGCCGGTCCGGGTCGGGTGCTGGGGTGGGTGGGTGGCGGCGGGCGGGGAGGTCGGCGAGGTTCCACCGGGCGGTGTAGAGGCGGTAGCCGGCTTCCAGTCCGCGTACGGTCGTCGGCTCGCTGATGTCCAGGCAGTGGGCGGAGATGGCGGCGGCCACGATTCTGTCGTCCAGGCCCGGGTCGCGGCGGCGGCCGCGCAGGACCAGGACGAGGTGTCGGCGGGCCTCGGCGAGCAGGTGCCTGCGGTGGAAGCGGTCGCCCTCGTTCATCACGAACACGGTCGCGGCGACATCGGCGGCGGCCAGCTCGACGTAGACGATGGCGGTGACCCGGGCCCGGATCGCCGCGGCTGCGGCGCGGGCGTGCTCGAGGAGGGAGTTGATGACCGACGCGGCCACTCCGGAGGTGAGGATCGCGCTCTGCTTCCAGTCGGCGCGCAGCTGCGCGAGCGAGCGGGCCTTCTCCTTCTTGGGCGGCCGGGTCTTCCTCGCCGCGATCCGCTCCAGCCTGGCGCGGGCCCGCTCCGAGACCACGGGCAGGAACTTCGGGTCTCCGTTGTCGTCGACGGCGGTGACGTACTCGTGCTCCAGCTCCGCCAGGCAGGTGGCGATCTGGTCGCTGCGCCGGGAGGTCCAGCGGATCAGCTCGTGCGGCACTCCGGCGATCTCCATCACCGGCCGGCGCCCCGGGGTGACGGTGCGCGGCTCGGTCGCCAGCCCCAGCAGTGGTGGCTGACCGTGCTGGGGGTGAGGCCCATGTACCAGGCGATGCGCTTGGTGTCGTACTTGCCGATGGCCTTGAGCACGACCACGTCGAACTGGCGCGGGGACAGCTTGCACATCGCCGGGTAGAGGCCGATGTCGCTGTCCATGAACGGCAGGCTCTCGCGGAACGTCCCGAGGACCTCGTCGAGAACGGTGCGGCGCATGATGCTCCATGCCTGCTCGGGCAGATCGGGCTCGAGAAGCAGGCTGTCCCACTGCCGCTTGATCTCGACAAAGGCCCGGTGCACGGCCTCTTCGGCGAGATCGTTCGTCCTCAGGATGGCCAGGGCGAACTCGTGGAACGCGTCCTGGTTGGAGAGGTAGTAGGCCTCGAGCTCCAGGGGAATCGGGAGCGGGGGCGGGACCTCGGCCACCGGGGTGTGGCCGGACTCCTCGCGTACGTCGTCGGTCATGGATCCTCTTCGTTGAGGCTGAGTTGGCCCTTGGTAACGGGTGCCGTCGCGAACCACTCAACCGGCCGAATCCGCCGAACGCGCATGCGCACCCGCACGAATATGACGTACGGAGATCAACTAACCCCATAGCGTGACTGCCCCACGCTTGGCGAACCGGCCCTGACCTGGCGTGACGGTCGCGGCAGAAGGGTCCGCGGGGAGCAGCGCGGCGCCCCAGGTGTGATGGGGGTCACGCCTGTAGCGCCTGGTCCTGGTCGGCTTCTCGCCACGAACGAGTGAAAGCAGCCAACTCGCAGACTGTGAGACCACGGTGAAGCGCGCGGGGCCACGATCCGACTACGCGGTACGCGCTATCCGTCCGACGCCCGAACCGGAGGCGACCCACGCCGGTTCCGGAACCTGTGCCCGGTTGAAACAGCGGCGCCCTTCCACGGCTGGCTACCGATCGAGGGGTGCGTCGGTTAACTCGCACGGGCGCTCGATCCCCTGACGCGGTGTTCCATCCGTCAGATCCCGGACCTGGGAGTGCAGGTGAGTTGTGCACCGCGACCCGGCACGACCGCGTGGAGACCTATAGCAGGCGTGTCGCCACGTCGCTGGTCCTGTGCGGTGCTTCGTCATCCTGCGCGAATGACTCGCGCCTTGCGAACAAAACAAGCCCTCGTTTGGCGCGGACCGATCCATAGGCCTCTTTTCGGCATTCATTTTTCAGCCCGCCCTCTTACGTGAATTCCCTTATGCGTGACGCTCCTCACATCATTCGGATTGGATCAAGCCATCCTGATCTCATCGGCTATTCGTTCGGCCCGGGACTTTGACTTAAATGCGGGTTCCCGCCGGCCAGCAGAGATGAGCGGAGCTGGATGCTCCATCAACAAGCCAGCGTTTCGGTGAACCTTTGTCCCCTTTGCCTTATTTTTGCCTCCCTCGGTCCATCGTTAGAGATGCTGAGGCAAGGGTGTTTTTTGGAAGCCAATTTAAACGTTAACTGCGTGGACAACTGGATCTCGCTCGTGAAACGGTCATGCCTGTCGGGAAAGCAGCAGGAATTCCGTAATCGGTTTGGCGCGAAGTGGAACGACGGTTTCCGTTAAAGGAAGTCATCGCACTTCGGGCCAGGCCTCTCACATAAGTGCGGTGTTGCATGCGCATTGCACAGCGAGTCGCCATGTTGAATTCTTCCGACGTGAAGAGTGTCAGTCGTACATCAAGCGTCCTCTGGCGTTGGCCAGAGACGTGAAGGAGAGAAGATGAAGAAGTTCGCTGCAGCCGCCGCCGTCGCTATGGGCGGTCTCGCCCTCGTGATCAGCACTCAGGGCTCCGCGCAGGCCTCGGCTCCGGCCGCCCAGGCCTCCGCCCAGACTTCCGTCCAGCAGACCGATGACGTCCGTCCGCAGGCGCTCGGCGGACTCGTCAAGGCGGCAGGTAAGGCAGCCGGCAAGGCGTACGTGCATGCCAAGGCCGCTTGCCCGTCCGTCGGGAAGGCCGCCGGCGAGGTCGCGGGCAACTTCCTCGGCGGGTCTGTCGCGCCGGCGGACAAGATCGGCAACGCCGAAGCGATCGACACGGTATTCGACAAGTGACACAACACCTTATGGTCCGGAGGGCGGCGCTGATCATCGGCGCTGCCCTCCTGGGCATCTACTTCCTGTTTTCTTCCTTCTCGCAGATGCCTCTGACTCCGATGAAGGTGAAGTACTACAGCCAGGTCAACGACGTGATGCAGCCCTATTTGGCTCAGAACTGGATGCTGTTTGCTCCGGACCCCCTGTCGGACGAACGTGGAATTCTCTCCCGCGCCCGATGCGCCGACGGCACAGCGACCGATTTCTACGACGTCACCGGCCCCTACGTCCAGAAGGTCCAGAGCGACCGCTTCTTCCCGTCACGCATCAACCGTCTGGTCAGCGGGACCGTCGCGCAGCTGGACAGCAGCGACCCGGTCCTTCAGCGACTGCGGGACACTGAAAAAGAAGCGAAGAAGAAGCAACTCCCCCTCCTGCCGTACGAGAAGACGTCCCGGGAACAGGCAGAGAGGTTCCTGAGCCGGTACTCCCTGACGCAAATGCCGGGCGTGTGCGCCGGCCGTCCCGCTGCCGTCCAGGTACGTGTCTACGTGCATGAGCTGCCGCCGTGGTCCCAGCGGAAGGATGAATCCGCCAAGGGGTCCACCAAGTATCAGGACCTGTCCTGGAGAGAGGTTGACACCCTCAAATGAGGAGGATTCTCGAAAAGCTTGACGGGTGGACGTTGAGTCCGGTCAGCGTGGTCGGTGTATCCGGTACCCGAGTTCTTCTCGGATTCGTCGGTCTCATGTACTACATCAGCCAGTACGGTGACCGAGCATTCCTCTTCGGTCCGGACAGTGTTCTCCCGTGGCAGGAGTTCGCTGACCGAGTCGCAGAAAACGGCTCTTTCAGCCTTTATGTCATAAGCTCTTCCAGTGCCTGGTTCGAGATTGTTTTCCATCTGGGCATCATCGCCGCGCTTCTGGTCACGCTGGGGGTAGGGGGACGGGTAGGCCTCGCCGTTCACTGGGTTTTCCTGTGGTCGATATACGAACGTCAGACGGTCTTGCTGGACGGCGGGGACAATCTTGCCTACCTCGTCATTCCCATGCTTCTCCTGACGCGCTGCTATGACCGCTTCTCATTTCCCAGTGGGGTAGGCACAAAACTTGCATCCCGCCTGCCTGACAGAGTTCGCGTAACAGCGACGCCGCTGCACAACCTTGGCGTGCTTGCCATCGCGCTCCAGATGTGCCTGGTCTATGTGGTAAGCGGCCTCTACAAGGTTCAGGGGCAGATGTGGCAGGACGGCACCGCTCTCTTCTATGTCCTGAGAGTTCCAGAATTCAGCTTTCCGGCACTGTCGCACCTGGTGTACGAGAACGATTTCCTGGTGTTCTCCGGAACGTATGTGACAGTTCTGTTCCTCGTCTACTTCCCTCTGGGAATTTTGGTACCTGCCCTGCGGCCGTGGGCCGCGGTCATGTCCATTGGTTTCCACCTCGGGATCGGATTGTTCATGGGGCTGACCGGATTCGCCCTGACCATGGTGGCCTGCGATCTGGTCTTCCTGAGCAGAGGGCTGGACGAGGCCGTCACCTACGCGACCACGCGGTTGCAAAAGGCCCGCGCCCGCAGGCTGGAAACGCCCCCAGCCCAAGGCTCACACGACGGGGACACGGCCGGAAGCGGGCAGGTGAAGGAGGACCACACCTCCCCTGAGTCGGTCGGCTCCGGAAGAGCGGGGTAGCCGATCGGCTTGGCCCCGAACCCGCCCCCGGTGCCACCTCCACCTCTGGCATGGCCAGAATGAGGCCACGCAGGCAGGAGGGCTGCTTAGTGTCGGTCAAAAGTACCGGACAGAAGGCTGCTTCACCGGCCGCCGGCTGTGGGTTCTGGCCGACGAGGATAGAGGCGGCCAGCATCCGGTGTCCTACAGACAGCACTCCGGTGCCGACGATGACACCTTGCGTCTGTGACCGAGAAACGGAGCTGGAAATGAAAGCGCCATCGCCCCAGGACGACCGGCTCAACCGGCAAGGGTGCATGATCGGCCTGTTCTGGATAGAGCAAGGCAAGGTTTGCCTGGGCTCGCCTCCGGTCGAGGAGGACCCTGGCGTCTTCCTCTTTCCGTCCCGGCTGTCGGTCGGCGAAGGTGCCTCGCAACAGGCATGGCCCTGGGCCGACGTGACAGACCTGCAGGTCCTGGATATCCCGGTCCGGTCAACCGCGGCCCGCTGGACGGCCCGGCTGACGAGCGTCGTCGCCGCAGCACTGAACGCCTGGGGCCCGGGCGGCCCGTCGATGATGACGGCGGTGGTGTGCGCCGGAGAAGACCATCGTGTCGAAACACCGGTCTTCTCCGGCGCGGCCACCGCCTACACACAACGGGAGGTCGACCTCTCGCTCGGTCTGCTTTCCCACTTCGTACGGGGCAGCGCCTCGCCGTCCCTACTGACGCAATGGTGGCAGGAGAACCAGCCCTCCGACGTCCTGCACTCGCATGAGCGCGAAGCAGTCCTCGAAGGCTGGCTGGCCCCGATGATGTGAGCCCCACAACCCGCCAGCACTTCCACACCTGAAAACGGCACAGCGATGGAGGGCACGCTATGAACGACTCCACGACCCGCGACGCAGAAAAGCGGACCGTGCTCGCCTTCGACGGCGGCTGCGGCTTCTGCCAGAGCGCCGTCCGGCAGATCCAGCTACGGGCCCGCCCCCGCACAGCGGCAGTCGCCTGGCAGGCCCTCCCGGCAGAACTGACAGAGCCACACCTGGAACGCCTGGACCGTGAGGTCCTTCTGTTCCACGGAGACCAGGTACGCGCCGGTGGTGTTGCCGCCCTCGCCGGCCTTCTCGGATCCTCCCCAGCTCGCACGTACCGGGGAGTCGGGAAGCTCCTGCGACTGCCCCTGATCCGCCCAGCCGCGAACCTCGTCTACCGCTGGGTGGCCAGAAACCGGCAGCGGATGCCAGGCGGTACAGCTGCCTGCGCAGTGCCCCGCCCCCACAACTGAAAGCACAAGCCCCCCATGCCCCACGTACCCGCCTGCATACTCAGCAGCTCCCACGAGCCCCAGGTCAGCCACGGCCACGACCTTAACCGTTTCGTCCAGATCGGGTCGCTCACCAAGCCACTCACCGGAACGCTGCTCGTCCAACTGGCCTCCACCGGAACCCTCCAGATGGACGACCCCCTCGAACAGTTCCTTCCCGCCCCTGCCGGAACCGGCATCACCCTGCGACATCTCGCGGAGCACACCGCGGCCCTCCCCCGCGTCCCGCCCCGTCTACGCAGATCCGACCCCTACGTCGACTTCGACGCCCGATCCCTAGACTCAGTGGTACGGAACCTCGGCTCCTTCACCACGGGCACCCCGGGCCGGAAAGCGGAGTACTCCAACCTCGGCTACGCCCTCCTCGGCGCCGCCCTCGCCTCAGCAGCACGAGCGCCGTACGAGGAACTGCTGCACGAACATGTGCTCGCGCCCCTGGACCTGACCGCAATCACCTCGAACCCACCACCGGACAAGCAACTGTCCGGACGAGGCTTCCTGGGGCGGCGCCTACGCCCCTGGACCATGAACGGCGCGATCCTGCCCGCCGGAGGCCTGTGGGCCACCCCGCGTGATACCGCCCACCTCCTGACCAAGCTGCTCGTCGAACGATGTCTTGGCGAACCTGCGCCCTCGTGGCAGACGACGGGCCGACTGCGCTGGCACGACGGTGCAACCCGGGGCGCCTCCGTCTTCGCGGGTGCCATGGACGACGGCACCTGGGTCATGGTCCACCGCCTCTCCGGACAGCCACTGCCGACGGAAAAGATGGCTGCCCAAGTCCTGAAGAACGCGGTGACTGAAACGTCCCGCGAAGTTTGAACACAGCACGCAGGAACGCCGCACCACGCCGGCGCCGACGACCTCACCGACGACAGTTGGACCCCCACCGACTGGCAGCAGGCCGCCGCACGCGCACTTTCGGCGCTTGGCGCCCAGTGGGCCGCCGGAGGGGAGGGGGCGGTGACCGGCTGCTCCTCGTCGGCTGCCTTCGCCAGGGGCTTACGCTTGTCCGCGACTTCCGCCTCGAGCTGGGCTGGCTCACCGACGCTGCCTGGGCCTACGTCAGCGACTCCGTCTGGGAACCGGTCTCCCCGCCCTCGTCCGCGACGTCGGCACCGACCGCAACGTCCCCGGCCGCGCCGACGTCCTGCGCGCCGAGATCTACGCCAGCGGCCTCGTCGCCCCCGAGGTCATGCTCGAACTCGCCGTCGTCTTCCACCACACCGACGCCAACGCGGCCACCTCGGCCATTGGCCGCCTGCACAGGCTTACCAACAACGACAACTATGCCTACTACACCGACGTTGCATACCACATCGCCAACACCATCAACGGCAACCCCTCAGCCGCGCGGTAGACCGACGGTGCAGCGACCATCCACCACCGCTGGCGGGCTCTGACCAAGGCCAGGCGCTCGCGCCTCCGCCGACGGTAGTTCCAGATAGCAGGTCTCGGCCAGATCACCGGGTGCGCCCAGGTGACGGCACCCATGTGGGTGCCGTCAGTGAGGCAGGGCCGCCCCCCCTCAGATCACCTCAGGCATTCGCTCCTTGAGGCCCGTGCTGCCCCTCTTCTGGACAGGCAACTCTGCTTCGTCAGCGTCGTGGAACGTGAACTTGAGGCATGAGATGCCAGCGCCTCGTGCATGTGCGTTCCACGCCTTGACCATGACGCCGTATATGGCCACTCGGTCCTTGAAAGCTCGCATGCCGGACCTGTGCTCCATGCCACGGCGGCGGAGCGCCATGAACCGTTCCGGGTTCCGTAGAGACTTCAGATTGTGGTTGTGACCTGGGGTTTCGTGGTCTTGAGGTAGTAATTGGTCTCGTATTCGACGGGTGGGATGTGCCCTATTTCACCGTGGAGTCGGCGGTGGCAGTTCCAGTCCATCCACTCGGCGGTGCCGAGTTCGACCTGAGCGAGTGTCTTCCAGGGCCGCTGCGGCTTGATCAACTCGGTTTTGTAGAGACCTATCGCCGATTCCATCAGTGCGCTGTCCAGAGCATCCCCGACCGTGCCGATGCTCGCCGCGAGACCAGCGGCATCCAGGTGCTCGGCGAGCCGGAAACTCGTGTACTGCGACCCGGCATCCGAGTGATGGATCAACTCGCCGCAAATATATGGGTGTTGGCCACGGCCGCGTTCCCACAGGGCCATCTCCAGGGCATCCAGGACAAGCCGGGTCTCCTTCGTCGTGGCGGCCGACCATCCGACGATGCGGCGGGAGAAGGTGTCGACGACGAAGGCGACGTAGACGACGTCGGCCCAGGTCGCCACGTGCGTGAAGTCCGCTACCCAGGTGCGGTTCGGCGCCGTGGCGACGAAGTCACGCTCGACGCGGCCAGGAGCCCGCTCGGCCCTGTCGTCGGGGATCGTGGTGATGATCTTCTTTCCGCGCACTGCGCCGGCGATGCCGAGCTCGCGCATCAGGCGCTCTACCGTGCAGCGGGCCACCTGGTGGCCCTGCCGGTGCAGCTCGCGCCAGATCTTCCTGGGCCCGTAGACACGGTAGTTGTCGGTGTAGATCTTGCTGATCAGCTCCTTGAATCCGGCGTCCCGCAGCTGCCGGGCCGACGGCTCGGCGAGCCGCTTCTTGCAGGCGTAGTAAATGGAGGGGGCGATCTTGCAGTCGTGCTCCGTGAGCGTTCTGCAGATGGGCTCGACGCCGCCGAAGCGGTCCCGGTGCTCGTCGATGAACGCTACGAGCGTGTGTGTGGCCGGTCGAGCTCGGCCGCGAAGAAAGACGCCACAGCCTTCAGGATGCCGTTCGCCCGCCGCAGTTCGGCGTTCTCCCTCTTCAGCGCCTTCATCGCCGCGGACTCCTCCGATGTCGTGCCCGGACGCTGTCCGGAGTCGCTTCTTCGAGGAAGGCCTCCTCGGGCGCGACGAGAACGGCGGATACATCAGCTTCGAGCGCCTCCACGCAGCGCACGCGTAGCGCGAACCACATTTTCCGGACTAAGACGTCGTGTCATTTGGCGTCGATCGGTAGGCTCTGGCCGAGATGAGCATGGACGACAAGACCGAGACCGCCTGCCGGATCTGCGGGTACGACGATGGCGAAGCTGTGTTCGACGAGTACGGCGTACCGGAGTACGTCATCTGCCCCTGCTGCTACAACGAATCCGGCATCGGCGATGACAACGTGTCGCAGTTCCGCGAGCTGCGTGGATACTGGGTCGCCAGCGGCGCCCAATGGCACGACGCGAAGTTCCGTTCAGCTGACTGGGACCTGCTGACGCAGCTCGCCAACATTCCGCCCGAGTGGCGCTGACCTGGAGTGCCGAAGGGTATTGCTATCTGGCGAGTCGCCGGTAGCAGATAAGGGTAGCGGCGATGCCGGCGAAGGCGAGGAAGTGGTCGGCCTTGCGCTCGTAGCGACGGTGCAGACGGCGGCATCCTGCAAGCCAGGACATCGTTCGCTCGATCGTCCAGCGGTGGCGCCCGAGCCGCTCGGAGGACTCGATGCCTTTACGGGCGATGCGGGGTGTGATGTGCCGGGAACGGAGCCATTGCCGCAAGTGGCGGTTGTCGTAGGCCTTGTCCGCATAGAGTTTGGCCGGTCGTCGTCGACGCGGGCCACGGCGGGATCGGATCGGCGGTATCCCGCGCACGAGCGGCTCGAGTGCCTGGCTGTCGTGGAGATTGGCGCCGGAGATGCCGACGGAAAGGGGCAGACCGGTCCGGTCGGTGATCAAATGGATCTTCGAGCCGAACTTGCCCCGATCTACAGGATTGGGACCCGTCAGGTCCCCTTTTTCAGGGCCCGCATGTTCACCGAATCGATCGCGCACCGCGACCAGTCCAAGTGCCCGCGGGCACCCAGCTCGTCTAGCACCAGGCGGTGGAGCTTGGCCCACACCCGGGCCTGGCTCCACTCCGTGAAGCGCCGGTACACCGTCGACCACGACGGACCGAACACCTCGGGGGTCTGCCGCCAGGTGCAGCCAGAGGTAGCCACGAACAGGACGGCAGCCAGTACCTCCCGGTCGCCGTAGCGCCGCCGTCCACCACCTTGCGGTCGCACAGGCGCCACTGGCACCACTCGGTGGAACAACTCCCACAACCCGTCCGGGACCAGACGCTCCACGATCGTCACGTCCGAACACTACTCAGCACGCCAAATGACACGCCGTCTAAGACCGTGTCCTACGTGGTGAGGCGGACGAGTCGCTTGTAGCAGCAGAGCGCTGCGGCGAGGCCGAGAAAGGCCAGGTAATTGCGGGGATTTCGTTCGTAGCGATGGTTGAGCCGGCGATAACCCGTGAGCCAGGACATGGTGCGCTCGATGACCCACCTTCGGCGGCCGAGTCGTTCGCTGGACTCGATGCCCTTGCGTGCGATGCGGACGCCGATGCGCTTGCCGCGTAGCCATCTGCGCAGGTGTGGAACGTCGTCAGCCTTGTCGGCGTGAAGACGCTGAGGCTTGAAGTACCGGCCGCAGTGTGGGTCGTGTCTCGTTTGGTGACCGGCGACCATGGGCTTCAGCGCGAGGCTGTCGTGGACGTTGGCTGCGGAGACACCGACGACCAGGGGCAGTCCGTTCGCATCCGACAGGACGTGCACCTTGGAGCCCGGCTTGCCCCGGTCCACGGGGCTCGGACCTGTGTGTTCGCCCCCCTTTTAGCGCGCACGTGGGCGGAGTCGAGGACTGCACGCGACAGGTCGAGCAGGCTGGCGTCGTAGAGCCGGTGCACGATCTCCTCGTGCAGTCGGCCCCACACGCCGGCCCGCGACCAGATCACGAACCTGCGATGGGCCGTCGACTTCGATATCCCGAAGCATGGCGGCAACGCGCGCCAGGCACAGCCGCTGACCAGCACGTAGATGATGGCCGCGAATACCGTCTCATGAGGCGTGTCCTGCGTGCCGCCACCCTGCGGCCGCACCTTCGACGGCGGGATCAACGGCTTTGCGATCTCCCACAGTCCGTCCGGAACAATCCAACTCCATGTACCCCGCCCCATGATCAGCCCAACGACCACCTCACCACGTAGGACACGGTCTAAGGAGTGGGCCGCGGACTGACCTGATTGCCGCCATTCGACGTCTGCGGTGGCCGTGGCTTGCCCCGGATGGATGGGGCCTCGGGCAGTCAGAGGGGCTATTCGATTGCGGACCGAGCCGATGGCTTGGCACGGTTCAGGGCATCATGCGCGTCTGAATCTTGATCTGAGGAGGCACCCTCGTGTCTGTCGTTCCGGAACGTCGTTTGGCTCTCCTTGGAGGCGGCTTCTCCACCGACGACGATGGGCTGCTGGATGACTGGGTGCTCGATCAGGTGCCCGTTCCTCGCCCCAGGGTGTGCTTCATTCCGACGGCCAGTGGCGATGCCCCCGCCTACATCGAGCAGTTCTTCGGGGCGTACCAGTCACGTTCCTGCGAGCCCAGCGTCTTGCATCTCTTTCGGCGGGAGTTCGATGACGACGCCCTGCGCACGTTCCTGCTCTCTCAAGACGTCGTGTATGTAGGTGGGGGTAACACCGCGAACATGCTGGCGGTCTGGCGCGCGCACGGCGTGGACCGGCTACTTCGCGAGGCCTTCGACCGGGGGACCTTGCTGTGCGGCATCAGCGCTGGTGCCAACTGCTGGGCCGAGGGCTCGCACACCGACTCTTTCGGGCCGCTGACTCACCTCTCGGACGGGCTGGGCCTGTTGTCCGGCTCGGTCTGCCCGCACTACGACAGTGAGCCCGGCCGGCGATTGTCCTATCAGGCAGCCGTGGCAGACCGCGCGCTTCCGGCCGGCTGGGCAGTCGAGGACGGTGTCGGCGCCCTCTTCACGGGCGGTCTGCTGACGGACTCCGTGACGCGTACGCCTCAGGCCTGTTTGTATCGGGTAGAGCCCGGCAAGGATGGCGGAGTCGACGAGCAGGCCATGCAATGTCGCCTGCTCGTCGCAGCACAACAGCCCACTTCAACCGCGTGAAGTGATGAGGGAGCGGCCCCGCCTGGTGCGGGGCCGACGGCCGCGTGGGTGCGGAAGCAATCAGCCTTGAGGCTCGTGTTCTGGTAGTCCCGGCGCAGGTGACGGTGCGTGGTCGGTGAGGACGGGCATGCCGAGGTCGACCAGCTGTGGCCGACCGTCGGCCCGAGTCCGGCTGAGGCTGTTGAGCTTGGCGGTGGCGGCGTCGAGGCTGACCTGGAGTCCTTCGACTTCTCCGAGCCAGCCGTGCCGCGGGCCTCGCGGATGCGGTCGCGGAGGTTCTGGGTGATCTCGATGATGCGGCCACGCTGGCGGGGGTCGATCTGGAGGACCGGGCAGCGGATGCAGGCTTATCCGAACTTGTCCAGCGGAGTCTTGTGGGTGGAGTTGTCGGCACCTTCTTCACTGTGAGTAGTGGTTGCGAAGGATTGCAGCGGGGGCGCGTGGGGCATCTTGTGCGCCGCTGATGAGATGTCAGGGCGTGTCCACAGGACCACGAGACCGGTCTATGGTCTGGTCGGACGGTGCCAGTTGGTGGGATGATGACCGGCATGACGATCATCAGAAAGGCCGATGCCGCGTAGACGGCCTGGCCGTGTCCGTGCCGAGCTTCCGCGCCGGCCCCGGATGCAGGACGACATCACGATCATCCATGGTCTGTCCTCGGCAGGTCTCGCTGAAGTTCGACGGATAGAACGTCAAAAGAAGCACCTGTGGCCGGGCTCGATCGGGTCGGCCATGGTGCGCTGGAGAAGCTTCGTCCACCAGCCGAACCGACGCCTGTGGGACGACGAGAGCGGCGGCTGCACGGAGTGGGCATGTTGCGGAGACCCGTGGCGGGCCCGCGAGTACCTCGAAGCGGTGATTCTGGCGATGTCCCGACGGCGGGCACGTGAACTCCGGTGCCTCGTCGAAGCTCTCGACGGACGCTACTGATGGCTGGCGGGACGGCCCATGTTCGTGTCGCGGGCGGCTTGGTGCTCAGGCATTTTCAAGCAGCGCTATGCGGGTGGGGCGTCCCGTGAATCTGGTGCAACCAATCGTTGAGAGCGACGTAGCGCGGGTCGGTGAGGCCGCGGCGGGGGTCGACACGATGGAGGAGGGAGCTCTTCGGGAGGCTGAGGTACTGGCCAGGACGAGAGGTCACACTCCGAGATGCTCCGGCCCTCGTTAGTCGTCGCCCAGGGCGAGGGGGATCACGAAGTGCTCTGCGGTGGTTCCGGCAACGACGACATCGATGCCGTGCCGGGTGACGGGCGTCCACGCGCGGCCGTTGCCCATGCCCTCCGTGTTCGTGACCCAGCTCGTGCCCCGACCGAGCAGCTTCGCCACTCGCGTGGCCGCCCGCTCCGCGTGATCGCGATCCCGGAGAAGGCTCCGAGAGTAGACGAGATCGAAGGCTGACAGGTTGGTCATCAACTCGATCGCTCCCTCCGCGTCCACGGGCCGAAACGCTGCCTCGATCTCGCGGGCAGACGCGGGACCGACCGCGCCCGCGACAGCCTGATGCGCCCAGTCGTCCTGCGCGACCATGACGAGGGCGAACACCTCCTCCGCGACGGTGGCCTTCGATATCGCGCCCCAACTGGCGTAGACATGACTCGATGCACCCAGCGAACGCAGCAACGGTGCGATTCCTCCAAGATCTGCATCCGGGCATCCTGCCAGGCCCCACTCCATGAGGGGACTGACATTTCGCTGGCTGACGATCGAGAGCGCGTCGGCGCTCAGTGCTCGGAGTTGGTGCTGCTTCGTCCGGCATCGCGGCGGATGTCGGGCATGCCGAGATGGACGGTGGACGGTTGTGCTGCACGGTCGCGCATGGCCTCCAGCTTCTGCGCGGCAGCGGCCAGGGTGGTCTCGATCGCGGCGACCTCACCGAGCCAGCCCTGGTCCTTGGCCTCCTGGAGCCGGTCGATGAGGTTGCCGTGGATCTCCTGGAGGCGTGGCATCTGGGCCGGGTCCACGAGAAGTAGGGGACACCTGACACAGGCGTTTTCATGCTGGCAGGGGGTCGCGTAGTCGCGGCCGCAGGTTCCCAGGGCGACCTTTCGGAGTTCGAAGTGCGAAAGGAACTCGTCCCACTCGGTGGCGGTGAGTTCGCGGTACTCCTCGCTGGGTCGCTCGGTTCTGCGGCGGGCGATGAAGGCCCGGTGATGGGAGATCACATCTTCCGGGTAGATCGCGGCATAGCCCATGGTCGTGTCCAGAGCGGCGTGGCCGCAGATCTTCGCGGCGATGTGCGGGGGCAGTCCGGAGCGGATGGCGTCGGTCACGAAGATCCTTCTGAAGTCGTGGGGGCGCCATTCGAGTGGATCGCCGGCCACAGTGATCTGAGCGGACTGCGAGGTCGCGACCAGGCACTCGCGGATGTAGCTGCGAGTCAGCGGCCGGTCCTCGGTGCCGTACCGGCGTTGGAACAGAAACGGCATGGGCGGGCTCCAGGTCTGCTCGAACACGTCGTATGCCGACACCAAAGGAAGGGCGGCGCTCCCGGCCCGAACCCGGAAGATGACCGCGGTCAGTACCTCAGCCAGCTCCGGGGAGACCAGCAGCAGGCGCTCCGCATCGGTCTTGGACGGGGCGACCTGCAGCATCGGCACCACCTCGCCGGTGGTGGGCAGTGTGTAGGCGATGAAGCTGTGGTGGGTGAGCTCCAGCATCTCCTCGATCCGGATACCGGTGTGCCGCAACACCTCCACCGTCGCCCAGGACCAGAAAGCCGCCTCCTCCTCGTGCGTCAGGTTCCGCCGCCTGTCGGTGGCCACCGCGGTGGCATAGACGCGGCCGGCCTGCCCGGACCGGGAGCGCTCGAACTCCTCCCCGGCAATGAGGAACCGTCCACCGGCCGACGTCGCGCGAGCCGCGGTGATGCGAGCCTCGGCGTCCTTGCGCTGCCGGTCGACGGCGCGAAGCAGGGCAGGCAGCAACGGCAGCTGGGTCCTGGTCCGCTGGTCCATCCGGGACTTCACCCGGGACCTGGACTTCTTCGTCGCGCACTCGCTCGCCTTGATCGGACACGGCGCCACCCAGGGCGCCCACCGCGCCGGATCGTCGGCTGCCCAGCGGGCGATGTCCTGGTAGAACGCCCGGACGAACACCAGCTCGCTGCGGAAGTTCACCCGCGGCCGCACCGGGTGGCCCTCGGCGTCACGAATGTGTGCCAGACGTTCCTTCCACGCCTGCGCGACCTCCGGCGCCAGTCGCAGCGAGTCGATGCCCGGATGGTGGATCTCCAGGTCGCGCCAGAACAACCGACACAGGTTGCGGGCGATGGAACGCAGCGAGACGTGGTCGAGCTCGGGAGCCCGCTCGGTGAAGTACTCGACCAGCAGATCGCGGACTGCCCGGCAATCGATGCCGTACCCGTCGACGATCTGCTCGACGCTGCGACGGCCCTCGATCCGAAGCACTCGCAGCCGCGGTGGTGCGCTGGCCGGGAGCACGCCGGTCTCCTTGAGTAGGGCGTAAAACAGCGGCCGGCCCGCGCTGCCGCGGAAGTGGTGTTCCTCCAGCGCGGCTGTCAGCTCGATGCAGTCGCCGACGGTGATGTCGCTGCCCCGGCCGCCCTTGCGGATCACGATCCAGGTGAGCTTGTTCAGGGCGTCGGACCTGGCCGAGGCTGTCGCGTGCTGAGCCAGTTGGTCGAGCCGCTGGAAGGCGTCGGGGTCGCTGGCGGCCCGGGTTTCGGTGAGCATCACCGTCAGGCGTTGCCGCAGCAACCACACGTAGCTGGGGCGGATCGCCTGCCCTGCGACCAGGAGAGCCAGTCCCGTGGCCAGTTCATCGCGCTGGTGGCGCTTGGTTGCACCGCGTCCCTTCAGGGGCAAAGCGGTCCACTCGAAGCCGGCGGCGTCCGCTCCGCTGGCCATCCAGCGGTCCTGCCAGGTCTCTCCGCGCTGACCTTCGAGCCAGTCCAGCGCCTTGCTCAGGCCCCGCCGCCGCGTCTTGTCGCGGGTGAGGCTGGCACTGGGGTCGGTGAACAATCCCAGCAGCCGTTCGACCAGGCTCTCCCGGCTCTGACGGGTCTGCCACCAGCTCGCTTCGCACACCCGCGGTTCCCACTCCAGCGGCTTGTCCTCCTCCGGCGACTCGACGGGCGTGGCGACAACGGCGGCCTGCGCGATCGGATTCACCGGCGATCCCCGTTGGCGGTCGACGTGCCGAACAATGCCGCCAGCACCTCGGGGCGGTAGCCGGGCGCCGGCGGGGCCGGCGGTTTGGCCAGCTCGGTGCGCTGCCGTTCATGGTGGGCCAGGACCTGGGCGACGACCTCGTCGGGAGTGGGAGCGATATAGATCTCCGTGGTGGTGATGTGGGCGTGACCAAGGACCCACTGCACGTCGGCGAGGGTCAGATTCGGATCACGGACCATCCTCTTGGCCGCGCTGTGCCTCAGGTCGTGCAGGGTCCAGTTCGCGCCGAGCAACTGGTTGGCGCGGGTGAAGACCATCCGGGCCGCGTCGTACTCCAGCGGGCGAAAAGGCCGGCGAAGTGTCCGCCACAACGGCTCCGACAGGCCCTTGGGGACCGTGCTGCGGAGTTCCTCCTGGTAAAGCCGCAACCACACGAACGCGTCCGCGGAGGCCGGAAGGTGCTGGAGGGTCTGGCTGCCCTTGCGGACCACGCCGATCGTCTGGTCCTCGGGCGCGACCAGCCCTGCTCGACGCCGAGCAGCTCAGAGGCGCGGGCGCCGGTGGAGATGTAGAACGCGATCAAGGCCCTGTCCCGGTTGCACTTCAACGCGGCGAACAGGTCGTTGAACGCCTGGTCAGGAATGGTCCGCGGAGTCGGCTTGGGTTCCTTGGGCTGATAGGTGCCCCGGCGGGCGGGCGACGGAAGGGCTGCATCGGGTTGTGATGCGCATTCGGACTGCTTTCCTCGGCGGCACCGCCCTGGGGGAACGGGTTGATCAGCGGTCGGCCGTGGGTCTCGCGGTGGTATTCGTAGAACGAGCGGATCACCGCGCGAGCGTGCCGCCTGGTCCGAGCGGCATAGTTCTCGCCGGGCGCGGCCTTCCCCGTGACCGGGTTTACCGAGCCCGGTGAGGGCGCGTCGGGACGGCGCTGGCGCGGTGGCTTCTTCGTGGTCTTCAGCCACAGTGCGAAGTCGCGGGCCTCGACCCGGCTCGCGAGATGCCAGGGCACCTCCACCGCGTGTAAGAACCGGACCCACGCCAACAGCTCGTAGGCGTAGGACCGCAGCGACGCTGGACTCGCGTCGTCAGCAAGCATGTGGTGCAGAAACTCACTGACGGCCGCCCCCTCGGAGCCGTCGGCGTCCATCAGCCGGAACGGTCGTAGCGGGTCACCGCTCTTCTCGACGCGGCCGACCCGCGCCACTTTCAGTGCCGCCACATCCCGGACCGTCGTGCTGTGCTCTGACATCCGTACCTCCACGGGTCGACCGACTCGACGACACGCGATAAGACCAGATCCGCCCGGACACACGCAGTCACCACGGAGCTCCAGAAGCAGCTACAACGTCCTTACGGTCACTATGCGTCGGCTTCAGCACGAGCCCAGGAAACGTCCAACTTAGTTCGGTCAACGGGACGTGCTCGTGGGCGCAGGGAGTTCCGTAGGGACGGCCGCAGGAACCGAGTTCGATGCGGCGCTTGTCGAAGTGCTCCTGGAAATCGGTCCACTCCTCCGGGGTGGGGTTCCGATACTCCTCCTTCGGTCGTTCGGCCCGGCGCCGGGCGAGGAATTGGTGGTAGTTGCCTGATCACGTCCTCGTCGAAGACCGCGACGTAGCCACGGGTGGTTCGGATATCGAGGTGGCCGAGCAGAGCGGCGCCGATGTGGATAGGCAGGCCGTTGTTGACCAGCTCGGTGGCGAAGAGCCTGCGGAAGTCGTGGGGCGCGAACCTGGTGTCCTTGAACTGCGGGTGTGTCAGTGCGAGGTCGTCGCAGGCTCTGCCGATCATGCGCCAGACGGTGATGTTGGCCATGCCGCGCTGGGTGCCGCCGTGGAAGTTCTGGAACAGGTAGGGCAGTGGTTCGCTCCAGGTCCTCTCGTGGCTGTCGTAGCGGACGCAGACCGGGACGGTGCCGTGCTCGTTGCGGTGGCGCCGGATGACCTGGGCGATGACGTGGAAGAGCTCGGCGGACATGGGGATGATCCGTTCGCGGTCGCTCTTGGAGGGAGTGACGACGAGCAGAGCCACGACCTCGCCGTTGGGCCGCTGGTACTGCCGGACGCTGAGATGCGTCAGCTCGATCAGTTCCTCGGCCCGCAGGCCCGCCAGCCGAAGCGTTTCGACGATGGCCCACTGCCAGAAGGCATAGCCCTCGTCCCTGGAGAGGTGTACCAGTTCACCGGTGGCGCGGTTGACCGCTCGGACCGGCGGGCGGTTGTGCCGCTGGTCCTTGGTGGAAACGCGGAGCCAGGCGGTGCCCTCGGCGGTGAACTCCTCGCCGATCTCGACCTTCAGGGCGGCGTCCAGCAGGGTGCGCAGGCGGTGCCATCTGTCGTTGACGTACTGGGAAAGGATCGGAAGGAGGGGTTGGCGGTCGCGGGTGCGGTTGGCCATGCGCTCTTGCAGCCGACGGCGGCGGACCTGGAACCATCGCAGGTCAGCGTCGCGGATCGGGCAGGGAGCGACCCACTTTGCCCAGCGTTCCGGCTCGGCGGCGGCCCAGCTTTGCAGG
Source organism: Streptomyces parvus (assembly GCF_032121415.1). Taxonomy (NCBI): domain Bacteria; kingdom Bacillati; phylum Actinomycetota; class Actinomycetes; order Kitasatosporales; family Streptomycetaceae; genus Streptomyces; species Streptomyces parvus. Next base: position 66,478 of record NZ_CP135078.1, read on the forward strand.
TCGAGGTAGAGCGCGCGGACGGCCATCAGCGGCCCGTCGACGTCAAGCCGTGGCTTGCCGTCGGGCAGGACCATCAGCCATTCCTTCCACTGTGTGAACGTCTCCTCCGACAGTTTCAGGTCCTTCTGGCCGGGGTTGATCTTCTCGATCTGCCTCCAGAAGGTTCTGACCAGGAGGTTCGTCAGCTGCCGCAGAGTCGAGTAGTCCAGGTTCGCCGAGCGGCGGCGGATGTACTCGACCAGCAGGTCGCGCATCTCACCGTTGTGGAGCTGGTGACGGTCGACGGCTTCCTCGACGGAGATCTGCCCGCGGGTAACGGCACCGCGCAGGCTACGGGGGGCGGACGCCGGGAAGTGGCCCATCTCGTGGAGGATCGGCCAGGCCAGGGTGCCGGCGAAGCTGGTCTTCTCTCCGGCCAGCTCGTGTCTGCGGGACTCGACTGCGTAGTGCAGCAGTGCCTCAGGGGTCAGGTCCTTCAGGTCGATACCGAAGACGGTCAGCGCGCAGCAGACGTCGAACTTTGTGCGGGTGCGGCGGGCCTGGCTCATGGGCAGCAGGTCGGCCCGCCGGCAGAACTCCTCCAGCAAGGGGTCCTGGGCGACACCGCGGAACCAGGGCGAGTAGTGGAAGAACCGGTTGCAGCGGAAGCCCAGCAAGGTGGGACGCACCAGCCGCAGGGCGAACGCCTGGCCTGTCGCGCAGTTCAGCTTCGTCCGCAGGGGCCGGTTGTCACCGGCGGCGTCCCCGACCGGCCGTCCCCCGTCGTGGCCGGAGGCTTCCCACCGCTCCTGCCACGTGTCTCCGGGAAAGGTGGAGAGGTGTCCGAGGAGGGCCCGCATGGAACCTCGTTGCTTCCGCTTCAGGGCCTCGGACTGGGAGAAGTGATCGGCCGTCACGCTGACGATGTCCTCCGCTGGCGCCGTGCTGAGGTCACCCAGCGAGCGCGGCGGCCGGGACGGCGGCGGAGGCGGAGCCGGGAGGATCGCGGTCGGCGCGTAGACGCCGCTCCGGGCGGGCTCCTCGGCCTCGTGGCGGCGGACCCGGTTGGTCGTCGGGCCCTTGATCCGCATGCTGTTTCCGACCTTACTGCCCGGCACCGAACACCGCCTCGATGTCGTCCGCGGCGTACTGGGTCGGCCACGACACCGGCTTAACCGGCCGGGCGTAGTAGGCCCCGAGCTTGTCCAGCAGGTCGTCCAGGCCGACGGCCGTGTAGAGCTCGGTGGTGCTGATATGAGCGTGGCGCAAGATCGTCTGTACTTCGTGCAGCTTCAGCTCCGGGTCCCGGGCCATCCGCTTCGCGGCCGTATGCCGCAGATCGTGCAGGGTCCAGTTCGCCCCAAGGACCTCGCAGGCCCGCTGGAAGACGCGGCGGGCCGCCCAGTAGGTCAGCGGGCGGGACTCGCCCCGGCGGGTCCGCCAGACGGGCATCCCCTCGGGCGGCAGTCCATCCTCCTCCAGATAGGCGGCCAGGTAGGCCAGTCCTTCCGGGGAGGTCGGGACCGGTTGCCGGGCCCGGGTGCCCTTGGAGATCACCCAGAGCTGGCCCTTGGTCCACTCGATGTCTCCGAGACCGATCCCCAGCAGCTCGGACGCCCGGGAGGCGGAGGCCAGGTAGTTCGACAACAGGGCCTTGTCCCGGGCGCACTTCATCTGCGCGAACAGCTCGTCCCACTGGTCGTCGGGGATGGACCGCGGATGTCGGATCGGCGCCTTCGGCCTCAGTCGGGCCCGCCGGTGCTGCCGGCGGACCTCCAGCGGCGAGCGGTGGGCCAGCGCGGCCCGGCGGGCCGCGCTCTCCGGGACCGGGTTCACCACCGGACCGCGGCCGAAGGGATGGTGGAAGGCGTAGAAGCCGTGGACGACCGTCAGATTGTGGGCGATCGTCGCCGGCGCATATCCGGGCCGCAGGGTGGGCTTGCCCGTCTTCGGGTTCACGGACCCGGCCGGGTAGCTGCCGGGGCGCCTCCGTTCGCGCTGGGGGTTGCGGGCGTGCCGAAGCCAGCCCACCAGGGCCGCGGTCTCCGCCTCGGTGACCTGCTCCCATCCCACGTCCAGGGCCCACAGCACCCGATGCCAGCGCAACAGGTCATAGCCGTAGCTCCGGCAGGTCGCCGTACTGGCGTCGCCGAGCATCCGGTCCCGCAGGTAGACGCTGACCGGCTCGATCTCACGGCCGGCGGCATCCGCCACCAGCCACGGCAGCGACGGCGTCGTACCCGCGACCACAGCCCCGACCCGCGGCAGCCGTACCCGCCCGTCAATCAGTTCTCGATGAAGCGAAGGATTCTCATGCACGCTCACATGATCAGAACTCATGGCCCCCGGACCCAACAGATCCCCGAGTTGGTGCAGTTAACAGACCCTGCGCTCCACCGCGCCATCGGGATCGGCGCGGCCGCCGTCACCACCTGGCTCACCACCCGCCCCGGAGCCCGCTGAAATGGCGAACGAGAAGGTGGCTTCGTTCACGTTCAGCAGCAGCGTTTGTTCACGGGTTGCGGCAGCAGTTGATGCTCGGCGGGCTCGTAGATGTTCACGAGAAATGACGGCGCTGTCGCTCCGTGTCGGCAAATTGCCGTGCGGAGGTCCCGGCCAGGTCTCACACTGCGGGCATGGATGAAGCCAGCGCTCCCGCGTCCGTCGTATCCTCGGAGCAGTCGAGCGAGTTACTGGGGTATCCCCCCGACGCTCGGTTGCTGATCGTCAACTGCGATGACTTCGGGATGTATCCAGCGATCAACGCCGCAGTGATCGAGTCGATCGAAGAGGGCATCGCCGGCTCGTGCAGCCTGATGGTCCCGTGTCCTGGGGCGCCGCAGGCCATGAGACTGCTCGGCAGGAAGCCGCAGATCCCGTTCGGTATCCACCTGACCCTGGTGTGCGAGATGCCCGGCATCCGGTGGGGTCCGCTGATCGCCAGAGAACGGGTTCCCTCACTGCTGGACCCCGCGGGGAAGCTGTTCTCTCCGACCCCTGGCGGCCGGGCGGCCTTGCTCGCCCAGGCTCGGCTCGATGAGATCGAACTCGAGTTCCGCGCCCAGATCGATGCCGTCGCCGGCACTGGGCTCACGCCGACGCATCTGGACTTTCATTGCCTGGCTGATGGGGGCCGCGACGACATCCTCGACCTGACCGTAGCTCTGGCAGCGGAGTACGGCCTCGCGGTCAGGGTCTGGCTCGAACCCGGGCGCCAAGCGATGCGGGAACGTGGCCTGCCGGTCACCGACAACGACTTCCTGGACAGTTTCTCCCTTGACATCGAGGGCAAGGCGGCCCGATACGCTCAGATGCTGCGTGACCTGCCTGCCGGGCTCAATGAATGGGCGGTCCATCCCAGTCTGGGCGACAAGGAGTCGCAGGCCGTCGACGACGGCTGGCTCGTGCGGCGGACGGACTACGACTTCCTGACATCGCCGCAGGCCCGTGAGGTTCTCCAGCAGGAAGACATAGCCGTGATCGACTACCGAACGATTCAGCGAGTCTGGTCCCAGAGCGTCCGCCCTCGATGAGTGCCTGTGTTCAAAGTCCCGATGGGAGTTCCCCAGCTCAGGATTCGAACAGGCTGGTCTACGAGACGTTCACCGAGGTGCCCGCCGCCCGGGGCTGGAGCGGTTCTTCGTCCTTGGCGTTCGCCGACCAGACCCAAGTCAGTCGTGGGTGTGCATGGTGCGGTAGTCGGTGTAGCCGGTGGGCCCGCCGGTGTACATCGCGTACTTGGCGCGGACGGTGTTGATCGGGGCTCCGGTGCGGATGCGCTGGACGAGGTCGGGGTTGGCGAGGAACGGGCGGCCCAGTGCGATGAGGTCGGCGCCTGCGACCAGGAGGCGTTCGGCTGCTTCGCGTCCGCCGTCTGCGGGGATCTGGTCGGCGGGCAGGACCGGGTTGGCGATCAGAGTGCCGGTCCAGAGTTCACGCAGCCGGGCGAAGAGCGGCTGCGCGGGATCGGCGAAGGCGACGTGCAGGTAGGCCAGCCCCTTGCCCGCGTTGGCCTTCAGTAGGGCGGGGTAGAGGTCGTCGGCGTCGGTGTCGGTGATGCCGTTGACGGTGTTCCCGGGGGAGATGCGCAGGCCGGTGCGATCCGCGCCGATCGCGTCGGCAACGGCGTCGACGACTTCGGTGGTGAAGCGGATGCGGTTGTCGATGCTGCCACCGTAGGCGTCGGTGCGCTGGTTGGTGTTGGGCGCGAGGAACTGGTGGAGCAGGTAGCCGTTGGCGCTGTGGACCTCGACCCCGGCGAAGCCCGCGTCGACGGCGCGGCGGGCTGCGGCGGCGAAGTCGGCGATGGTCTGCCGGATGTCGTCGGACGTCATTTCGCGCGGGGTGACCGCTTCCTGGAAGCCGGAAGGGGTGTAGATGGGGTCGGGCAGCGCGATCGGCGAGGGCGCGATCGGGGTGAGGCCGCTGTTGTCGGGGTGGCCGACGCGTCCGCCGTGCTGGATCTGCAGGAACATCGGACCGCCGCCAGCGGCCTGGACGGCCTTGGTGACCTGACGCCATCCGGCGGTGTGGGCTTCGGTGTGCAGCGCGGTGATATTCGGATAGGTCTGGCCGACCGTGTTCGGGGTGGACGCTTCCGCGATGATCGCCCCGGCCGAGGCGCGCTGACTGTAGTACTCGGCCATCAGCGGGGTGGGTGTGCCGTCGCTCTCGGCGCGGTTGCGGGTCATGGGGGCGATGACCAGGCGGTTCGCCAGCTCGTGGCGGCCGAGGAGGGCAGGGGCCAGGAGGGGGGAGGTCGTCGTTTCGTGCGTCATGTGTTTACCGTAGAAGTTGACACCAATGTGAGAATCAAGCGGAAATGATGTGATCTACGTCATGCGAATCGGGCAGCTGGCCCGGCGTACGGGCGTCAGTGAGCGCTCGTTGCGCTACTACGAGCAGGAGGGCCTGCTGTCAGCCCAGCGCACCCCGGGCGGACACCGGGAGTACGCCGAGGCGGCGGTGGCCCGGGTGCAGCGAATCCAGGAACTGTACGCCGCCGGCCTGTGCAGCTCGAAGATCTCCAAGCTGCTGCCCTGCATGCGCGACAGCGACGGCTGGCCGGCCGAGACGGCCGACGAGTTCCTCGTGAGCGAGCTGACAGTGGAGCGGGCTCGCATCGACCGGATGATCGAGGACCTGCAGCGCTCCCGCAGCCTGCTGGACACCGTCATCGACAGCGCCGCCGCGCCGCGCCAGGAGAAGCAGCAGGAGACGGGCCCGGCCCCGCAGTCCGGCCTCCGACCTGCGGCATGGCAATAGGCTGAGTGCCTGCTTTCAATCCTGAGCTGCGCGTTTGCCCAGCTCAGGATTCGAACAGAGGCGGCTTGGGTTGCTCCGGTGACGACATCAGCAATTCCGCTGACGGCCCCCGGTGGCGATGAGCGGATTCGCCCAGGCCCGAAGAATCGGGCGGCTCTGGGTGGCGGTGGTGACCGTCACCGCCATTTCGATCAGTCCCGTTGCGCTTCGCGAGAGTCCGGTTGTCCGCTTCTGCGCGAGCTCCTGCGGGTGATTCGCCTGGTCATGAGCGTGATCGCGGCCCAGGTGATGAGCGATTCCGAGTGTTGGATGAGCCGTTCGTAGTCCCGCGCGTGTCTGCGGGCGTGCATGATCCAGGCGTGTAGGGCTCGCCGACCCAGCGCCGGGGCAGAACGACGAACCCGGGGACGTTCTTCGGTCGGCTGACGGTCTTGATCGTCAGGTCCAGGTAAGTCTTGGCCCAGGTCACGAGCTGTCCGGCATAGGCGGAGTCGGCCCAGACGATAGTGATCTCGGGGTGCATCAGCCGCAGCCGGAACAGCACTTCCTTGGCTGCGTTGCGGTCGGTCATGTCGGCCGGGGTGACCATGACGAACAGCGGCAGGCCCTTGGTGTCCACGACCAGGTGCCGCTTGCGGCCGTTGATTTTCTTGCCGGCGTCGTAGCCGCGGGAGTCCTTGCCGACGGTGTCGGCGGCCTTGATCGACTGAGAGTCGATGACGGTGGCGACCGCTCCGGGAGCCCGGCCCATCTCGCGGCGGATCCGCTTGCGGAGCTGGTCACGGATCTGACCGACGACCCCACAAGCGGCCCAGCGGGCCATGAACCCGTAACACGTGCGCCACGGCGGGAAGTCCCTTGGCAGGGCCCGCCACTTGCAGCCGGTGTCCACGACATAGCGGATCGCGTCCACGATCTCCCGGCGGGGATGCTTCTCGGGACTGCCGCCTGCCTTCGTTTCGCAGGCCGGTGGGTCCTGGACCTGGCCGCAGACCGCCGCCAAGCCCGCCTGGAGCAGCTGGTCCGAATGCTGCACACCCTGGTCGTCCTGAACGACGGCCGCACGGTCGACGTCGCCGCGTCGGTCGGCGCAGCGGCTCCGGACGGGCTGAGCACCCGGGACCTGACCGCGTTGCAGAGGGCGGCCGACGCCGCTCTCTACGACGGCAAGCACTCCGGCAGGGCCGTCGTCGCCACGGCCGCGCACGCGACCACGCCGTCCATCAACGGCCGCCGGGCCGGCCGCCTGGGCACCACCGTGTGGGGGCGAGCCGCATGAGCGTCGCACCCCTGCCCGAGGGCGACTGGATCCGCGGCATCAGCATCAAGCAGCCCTGGACGGCGGCGATCCTGACCGGCGCGAAGCTGGTTGAGAACCGCCCGCGGCGCTGGTCCTGGCGCGGGTGGGTGCTCCTGCACGCGGGCCAGCAGATCGACCGCCCCGCCCTGCGCATGCCGCTGGTCGCCCGAACGATCCGCGACCGCGAACTGGTCACCGGCGCGGTTATCGGCATCGCCCGGATCACCGACTGCCACCAGGACCCCGACGGCGCGCGGCTCTGCTCCCCCTGGGCTCACACCGAGGCCTGGCACCTCGAGCTCGCCGACGTCCAAGAGCTGCCCCTGCCCGTCCCCGCACGCGGGCAGCCCGACCCGTGGAAGCCGACCGACGACTTGGTCGACCAGGTCCTCCAGCAGCTGCCCGCCTTCCGGCCGTGACCCGCACCCGAGGTAAGAAGCCGTCGGTGGAGCCGGGCTTGATCCCGGCCCCCGGCGGCCTCCTCGACTGGCGCAACGCTCAGCATTTCGACCGCTGGCAGAACCGCTCCTGCGCCCTGTGCGAGCGGCCCACACCGATGCGCTCCCACGCAGGCGAGCCGGTCCATAAGAGCTGCGCCGAAACGTGGATCGCGGCCAACCCAACTGGCGCCGTGTGCTGGACATCGCCGAGTCCCTCGCTGACCGCGGGCACCTGAGCGGTGACGAGGCATCCGATCGTGCCGACCTGCCCAACCCGCCTGAACTGGACCCGTCCCACAGCTGATGGCCGGAGTCCGGCACACGCTCATCACCCGAGCCGCAGAACATCACCTCCACCTTCAAGAAACGAAGGGCATTTTGAAGATCGCAGGGTTCCCCTCTCTGCCGCGTCGCGGCCGTGGTCGTTACGGTACCGGCCATCAGGAGGCGGCGAGTTGGTTGATGTGGGCTGTGGCCAGCACTCGGCGGGACACGCCGCCGCGTGCGGTCCGGATCATGGCCTGGCCCAGTTGCAGGCTCGTGGTGACGTAGCGCGGCGCGATGCGCCGCAGCACCGGGTAGAGCGGGCCGATCACCTTGTACAGCAGGACGTAGGACGCAGTCTTCGCCGTGGTGCCGGGGAGAGGAAGGATGAACGCGGGGCGGAACATGTGTGCCCGCGGTGACAGCTCCAGCAGGGCGTTCTCCGTTTCGCCCTTGACGCGTGCCCACATCATGCGGGTCTTGCCGGTGCCGTCGGTACCGACGCCGGAGACGTAGGTGAAGACGAGGCCGGGGCTGGCGGTCAGCAGGGCGCGGGCGGCGGCCAGGGGGAAGTCGTAGGAGACCAGACGGTAGTCTGCCTCGTTCATGCCGACGGCGGAGGTGCCCAGGCAGTAGAAGCAGGCGTCGAAACCGGCCAGATGGTCCTGGACCGCGGTGAAGTCGGTGAAGTCCTCGTGGTGGAGTTCGCGGAGCTTGAGGTGGGCACGACCAGTGGATGTACGGCCTATGGCGAGGACGTCGGTGACCTCCTCGTCGCGCAGGCAGGCTTCCAGCACTCCCTGCCCAACCATGCCGGTGGCTCCGAAGATGACAATGCGCACAGTGATCCTTTTTCTGCCGTACGGGGTGGTCGGCCGGATTGCCTTGGATGGGTCAGACGGGGAAGCGGACGGTAATCGGTCAGGACCGCCTCGGAGGTCTCGACACTCGACCCCCAGCCGTGGTCCTCGCCGAACGTCATGGTGCCCAGCCCCAGGGGGCTGACCCGAAGCCCGGAACGGCCGAGCGTGATGTAGGAGTCCAAGGACCTCAAGAGGTTTCCCCTTCATGGCGAACGGGAGCGGTTGCGTGGCCGCGAATGTCGCCCGGGCCACGCGACCGCTTCCGCCGGGGGTGGGGGTGTCAGACCGTCGCGTGCGCGGTCTGCGCCGCGAGGTTCTGGGTGAAGAACGGGAGGAGTTCGGTGGTGACCTGGGGTACGTAGCGGTCGTAGAGGTCGACGTGACTGGCTCCTTCGATCCAGTGCAGCCGCTTGGGCTCGTTGGCCTTCTTGACCGCTTCCTCGGACATCCAGGCGGTGGCCGCTTCGTTGCCGGCGACCATCAGGAGCGGTCGCGGGGCGAGCAGACCGATGAGGTGGAAGGCGTCGAAGTTCATGATCTTGTCGACGCTGGAGAAGGTGAACTCGTCGGCCTGGCGCGGGTGCCGGCCGCGGTCGGTGCTGTAGTACTCCCAGGCTTCGTAGGAGTAGCGGCCGCCGGCGCGTGCCTCTTCCTCAGTCGGGCGCACGGACATCGTCGGGAGCGGCTCGCCGGCCGCCTCGGTGGTGCGTGCCGCGGCCGCCGCGTCGAGCAGCGCCTGGAGGGCGGCGGGGTCCTGGGTGCCGTCGGGGCCGACCCGGAAGTACAGTCCGAGGTCGACGGCGCCGGCCGTCGCGACCGCGCGGATGCGGTGGTCGGTGACCGCGGCGGGAATGACGTAGCCGCCGGAGGCGCAGATGCCCAGGGCGCCGATCCGGTCGGAGCCGATCTCCGGGCGGGTGGTGAGGTAGGAGACGGCGTTCTTGATGTCCTCGACACGCTGGGCGGGGTCCTCGGTGCCGCGGGGGGTGCCGCCGCTCTCGCCCTGATAGGCGGCGTCGTAGGTGAGCGCGACGAATCCGGCGTCGGCAAGTCGCTGGGCGTAGGCGTCGGCGGTCTGCTCCTTGACGCCGGCGCCGGGATGAGCGACGACCACGGCGGCGAGCGGGCCGTCGGCAGCGGTGTCGGGGGTGTACAGGTGGCCGGCGAGGGTGATCCCGGCGCTGGTGAAGGTCACATCGGTTCGCATGACCCCACCGTGCTCGCTGTGACCCGTGTTCGGGAGAGGAAGGTTCCTGCCTGGGGAAAGGCGTGCCGGGGAAGATTCTTTCCCCCCTTGACGGCCCGAGTCCGCGGCACGGTGGAAGCATAGTGGTGTCATGTCCGATTCGCGTTCATCCCGATCCGAGTTCGGTGCTTTCCTCAAGGCTCGCCGGGCCGAGCTGACGCCCGCGCAGGTGGGTCTCGTCGATGACGGGACCCTGCGGCGTGTCCCGGGGCTGCGCCGCGACGAGGTCGCCCGCCTTGCCACGATGAGCACCGATTACTACACCCGCATCGAGCAGGGGCGCGTGCGGGCCTCCGCGACCGTCCTTGCCTCCCTGGTGCGGGCGCTGCGGCTCGACGAGGCACAGCAGGCTTACCTGTACGAGCTGGCGGGCAAGACCCCCGCCCCGCGCCGCCGCGCTGGGCAGCGGGTGCGGCCGTCGGTGCAGTGGATGCTCGACGCCCTCGGCCACTTGCCGGCGATGGTGCTGGGCCGCTACAACGACATCCTCGCCTGGAACACGGCCGCAGCGGCCCTCTACCAGGACTTCGGCAAGCTGACGCCATCCGAGCGCAACTACACCAGACTGCTGTTCCTCGACCCGGCCATGCGCAGCCTCTTCACCGACTGGGAGGACGCGGGCCGGCTCAGCGCGGCACTGCTGCGGATGGAGACGGCCAGCAACCCCGACGACCCGCGCCTGGCCACACTGGTCGGCGAGCTGTCGGTACGCAGCCCCGAATTCCGCGAGTGGTGGAACGGACGGATCGTCTCCCACACCACCTACGGCCCCAAACGCTTCCGACACCCCCTCGTCGGCTCCCTCACCCTCGACTGCGACACCTGGGCCAGTCCGAACGACCCCGACGTCATGTTCATGGTCCTCACCGCCGAACCTGGCACCCCTGAGGAGCACGCACTGCGGATCCTCAGCTCCTGGCAGACCATCCCCGCCCCGACTACACATCCGGCCGACACCCCCCACGACTGATCCGGCGGTCCGACGCGTCCGGATCCGCCACCCCATCGCCTTGGCGCTCAGGCACGCGGGACAGGTGGCCCCCAAAACGACCCTTTCTCGGAGCAAGATCAAGAACAGTCGACGGAAGCGGTCCGGGTCGCGGATTCACTGTCACAACTCGTTCTCACTCAAAAGTGGAACCAGGCATGTTCTGGGAAATGGGCGTTCTCAGCGTTGCCTCTCCAGGGTGAGGATGGCTCTGGCGATGACGGTCATGCGGGTGGGGCTGATGCGGGATCTGCGGAAGATCTGCCAGGACTTCAGTCGTGCCATGCCTCGTTCGACGGGTGCACGGGCTGCGGACAGAGCCCGGTTCGCGGTCTGTTCGGTGGTGGTGAGTTCGCCGCCTGGCGGGCGGCGCTTGGCGGTGGTGACCCAGCCGCCGGCACCGATGTAGGCCATGTCGGCCAGGATCGGGACGCCCTGGCGTACGCAGATCCGAAGGAGCTTGTGGGTGCGGGCGGCCGTCAGGTCGTGGGTTCGGCCCGGCAGCGCCGGCGACAGCCACAGAATCTCCCCGACCGGGTCCGTTCTCAATTGAGGTTGGGCTCCGCTGCCGTCTCAGCTGCGGTGCTGGGACCGGTCCCTGCAAGTCCTGTGCAGAGAAGAACATATGCGGTCAGAGCCAGGATCGGTATCTGGCCGCCCGTGCGGTCGATGTCGTCGATGAAGTACCCCGAGAGCCCTACCCAGAACAGCCCACCGGTGGCCAGCATCACTGTGTTGCCGACCTCCCCCATCGCCCGCATGCCAGCCCACAGCACAAGGGGCATCAGAGCCCAGGAGGCGGCCGTCGTGACCAGGAATTCGAACGCACCGGAGAACACCGTGTCGCCTGCGGCTGCGCTGTCGCGGGCCCACGTGTAGCCGGAAGCCATGAGGGTGTGACTGGCCGCTGTGGCGGCGGTGACGGTCAGGGCCCCTTTGGCATGTCGTGCGTATCGCATGGCGGTGATCCTCGCTCTTCCTCGGCTGTGGGCCCGGCACGCATGCGCCAGGCATCCGCTCAATGCGGTGGAGGCAGCGGGTGCAGGGCGTTGCCGACTGTGCAACCGCCCTCTCCGGGCATCCGCTGGATACGGGGCGGCATCCATACTTCGGTAGTGCCCGGTTCTACGCGGGCGAGGAGGCAGTCCTGCGGGTCGAAGTGGTTACCTTGGACTGACAGGAGAACGCCGACCCGCCCGCCGTACGCCTTCACCTCGGTACGGATCGCAGGATCCAGGTCGAGGGCGGCGAGCGTACGGCGCACCCTGGCCTCGTCCACCTGGCTGCCCGCCGCCACCCGGGGAAGTGACGCGCGGAGCTCCTTGAAAGGCAGCCGGGGCGGTTCGGGTGGCGGAGCGAAAGACAGCGGAGGGCCATCCGGGCAGTCCACGTCGCGGGGGGCCTCCCCCCACCGCGACTTGGGAGACACTCGTACGGCGAAGCAGCGACGTACGACGATCTCCTGGACGTCGAACCATTCGTTGTACGCCGATCCGGGCGTACGGACAATCACATCGACGCCGTCCCCGTCGTGTGTCGAAGTACCCGTCACCCGCAGTACCTCCACACCGTCGATACCCGTGGCGGAGCGTCCGACCTCTTCCGCCGTGCGGGGGCGCTGGCTGCGCAGCAACTTACCCGCCCTCGTGGCCACCTCCCGCGCAACGTCCGTCGCCTCGACCTCGCTGGACTGCACCACGCCGCAGCCGGCAGTGAGCAGCAACAGCGGGGCTAGCAGCAGTAGTCGGCGCATGACCCCACCCTTCCGGCGCCGCGCGCGACGGGCAGCCGCTCACATACTCAGACCGGTGTGGGTGATCGTACTCAGCCAGTGGGCGATCAGCCGCGGACGCCGGCTTCATGAGGTCGAGGACGCGGGAGGCACACCATCCCGGGTCCCACGCCACGGCCTCAACTCGGCCAGGGTCACTCGATCAGCCGACCGCAGCCCCGGCCAGCCGTGGCGGCCCGGTACCCCGGCGCCCGCGCCTGTCGATCACGACACCCCGACCGCGGACCTCCGCATCGGGTACGCGCGGTGCTCCAACCTCACCCAGGAACTCCAGTCGCAGCTTGACGCGCTCGCCGGACACGGCATCCCACGGGACAAGATCTTCGCCGAAAAGATCAGCACCCGGATGCGGGTTCGCCCGCAGTTCGAGGCCGCGCTCGCAGCCTCGATGGAGATCAAGGCCCACGCCCCGCACTGCCGCGTCATCTTCACGGTGAACGAGATGAAGCGTCTGGGACGCGACGCCGCGGAGCTGACAGCGCTCGCTGATCACCTCACCGCCCACGGCCTGGTCCTGGAGATGCTCGCCGGCCCTCTCCAGGGGATGTACGACCCCAGTGGACCGGGGCGCCTGCTGTTCGGGTTCTTCGCAGCAATGGCGGAGACGGAACGGGAGAACATCCGGGAGTCCACCCTCGAAGGGCTGAACGCCGCGGCCCGCAAGGGCAACCACGGCGGCCGACCGCCGGTCATCACCGACGACATGCTGCACACCGTGCTCCGCCGCCGCGCGAACGGCGAGACCGTCGAGGACATCCAGCCCGACCTCCCCATCCCCGCTGGCCGCCGCAAGGGACAGAGCCCCAGCCTCTCCAGCATCTACCGGGCGCTGGCCGAGCACGAGAAGACCCAGGCGTACCCGGAGGCCGTCGAAACGGCACACGCCGACTTCACCGCCCTCCAGCAGCGCGACCGCGGCGCGAGGTCGTTGTCGAGCACCTGCACGTCCACCTGCCGCGCGTCCTCAAGACGCCCACCAGCCCCCACACCGCCCACGCTGAGCAGGAGACCGCCCGATGATCCGCCGCTTCCGCCGTTGCGGCCACGCCCCCGGCGCAATAACCGCCGAGGACCAGCCCGTCGTCGACCAGTTCCAGGCGATGCTCACCGCCCTGCGCAACCCCGAGCCCTGGACACCAGACACAGGCAGCGCCCGGGACATCGCCGTGCGCGTCGGCCCGTTCGTGGAACGCGCGCAAACCCGCCCCGGCGACGACCACGGTCCCGACCTGATCGCCGTCACCCTGGTCCACCCCGACACCTCGCACGCCAACGCCTACCTCCGCGGCCGCCAGCTCGGCTACACCGAACGCGGCTGGCTGCGCTGCCCCACCACCGCGATCCTCGGCTTCTGGCAGCCCGGCTACGCGATGCTCACCCACGCCGCCAAGGGCCTGCCCCTGCCCGACGACATCGGCATGGCCCCCGCCCACTACGCCCTCTACATCGAGGCCCGCAAGCGCGACGACAGTCTCGACGGCTACACCCTGCTCCGGCTCGGTCCCGGAAGTCGACTCCCTCGCCGAGCTCAACGAGATGGTCGATCAGTGGGACCTGCGCGACGGGCACCGCCGGATCGGCTCGCGGCCGCGGACCGTGGATGAGTACTTCGCCGTCGAACAGCCGCTGCTGATGCCGCTGCCTCAGGAGCCTTTCGAGACGGGCCGGCTGTTCACGCCACGGGTCGACCGCTACAGCCAGATCAACGTCCGAACCAACCGCTACTCGGTCCCGACCCGTTTCATCGGCAAGCGGGTGCGCGTCGTCCTGCACGCCTCTCACCTGGTGGTCTACGACAGGAACGTCGAGGTGGCCCGGCACGAGAGGCTGATCGCGAAGGGCGGCTTGCGCCTGGACCTGGACCACTACCTCGAAGCCCTCATTCGCAAGCCCGGCGCTTTCCCCGGCGCGACGGCCCTGGAACAGGCCCGGTCCGCAGGCAAGTTCACCCCGGTCCACGACGCCTGGTGGGGCCCAGGCCCGCAAGGTCCACGGCGAGCGGGACGGCACCCGGGCGCTGATCGAGGTCCTACTGCTGAACCGTCACCTCGCCCACGAGCATGTCGTCGCGGGCCTGGCCACCGCGCTGCGGGCCGGCGCCCTGACCGCCGACGCTGTTGCCCTGGAGGCTCGCAAGGCCGCACAGGCGGAAGACGAGCCGATCATCGGCACATCCATTCCGCAGATGCCCGGCAGGCGCCGGCGACCGTCACGCCGCTGCACGAGTGGCGCCTGGCACACCTTCCCCCGGACACCCGGCCGCTGCCGTCAGTGACCCCCTACGACCAACTGCTACGACGCCGCCGCACCAGCGGCAGCGACCACCATGAGGGAGAAGCCCAGTGACCCTGCCCCGCCAGCGAGGCTTGACCGAGCAGGCCGCCGACGCGGCGATCGACACCGCCTGCCGCCTGCTGCGGCTTCCGTCGATCCGCAACGAGTTCAACGAGATCGTCGATCGGGCGATCAAGGACCAGATGACCTACCGCGGCTTCCTCGCCGAGCTGCTGATGACCGAGTGCGACGACCGCGCCAGGCGCCGTTCGGAACGACAGATCAAAGCAGCGGGCTTCCCACGGGAGAAGTCCCTGCGCGCCTTCGACTTCGACGCCAACCCGAACATCGACGCCGCCACCGTCCACACCCTCGCCAGCTGTGAATGGATCAAGAAGAGCCAGCTGCTCTGCCTGATCGGTGACTCCGGCACAGGCAAGTCCCACATGCTCATCGCCCTGGGCACCGAGGCCGCCATGAAGGGCTACCGCGTCCGCTACACGCTCGCCACGAAACTGGTGAACGAGCTGGTCGAGGCCGCTGACGAGAAGCAGCTGAACAAGACCATTGCCCGCTACGGCCGCGTGGACCTCCTCTGCATCGACCTATGCCGAGACCGCGACTATGCCGACAATCCGCTGGCGACGGTTGCATCCTCGCCTGTCTGGTCTGCGTTTGAGACGTCGAGATGGAAGGGTGATCCGTTGGCGAATGGCGTCCATCCCTGCGTGAGGGCGGTCCGGATGGCCTGGGCGACATCAGCGGGAACGACCGGCCTGGTCGTCAGACCGAACCAGTTCTCGGGGTGGTGCGAGCCGGTCTCGACGACGAGAACGGTTCCCGGGACGGTGGCGTCCTCGACCGCGAACGTCAGCGGACCCCAGCCGTTTGACTGGCAGTAGGTCGGCTTGTGGCGGACGCGCCAGCGGTAGGTGACGCCGTCCACGACGATGCGCCGGGAACCCTTCTTGACCAGCGCCACCGTCTGCTCCTTCGACTGCCCGTATGTCGCTCCGACACTCCCAGCCCGGCCTCGGGGAAGCAAACCATTTGAGTTTCCTCGGCATAGTCACAAGCGGTGGAGGAAGGCCAAGACTTTGTCGGTGGGCCGGTAGCGGCCCGGCCGGGCGGTGACGGGCGCAGTCAGCGCGAGCGCCTTCTCCTTGATGGTCATGTCGGCGTGGACGTAGGCGTCGGTGGAGCGGACGCCGGCATGGCCGAGCCAGAGCGCGATGACCGTGGTGTCCACTCCGGCCTGCAACAACGACATCGCGCAACTGTGCTGCAGGACGTGCGGGTGGATGCTCTTGTCCAGCAGAGACGGACAGGTTCGCGCCGCGGTCTTGGCGTGGGTGCTCAAGCGTTGCGCGACGGCGTCGCGACTGAGGCGCCGGCCGGTGCGGGTGCAGAACAGGGGGTCGCCACTGCGGCCGGCGCGTTCGTTGAGCCAGGAGCCCAGCAGGTTCTGGACGGGACGGTCGAGCGGGACGCTGCGCTCCTTTCGTCCCTTCCCCTCGCAGCGGACGGCGGCGCCGTCGCCCAGAGTGATGTCGCCGCAGTTCAAGCTGGTGAGCTCGGAGACGCGCAGGCCGGTCTGGACAGCCAGTGCCAGCATGGCTTTGTCCCGTCGTCCTTCCCATCGTTTCGGATCCGGCGCGGTCAGCAGCGCGTCGACCTCTGGGCTGGTCAGGAACGTGACGGTCCTCTTGTCGTACCGCTTCGGCGGGATGTCCAGGACCCGCTGGATGAGCAGAGCGTGTTCGGGATGTTGGAGGGCAGCGTAGGAGAACAGGGAGCGGATCGCGGTCAGGCGGACGTTGCGCGTTCTCGTGCTGTTGCCGCGCTCGTCCTCCAGGTGATTCAGGAACGTGGAGGACGAGCGCGTTCAGGTCGTTCCAGTCCAGCTTCGCCGGAGCAATTCCGGTCCGCTGCTGGACGAAGCCGAGCAGGAGGCGGAGTGCGTCGCGGTAGGCGGCGATGGTACGCGGGCTGGCCTGGCGCTGGCGGGCAAGCCGGTCGATGAAGAATGACTGCAAGGTGGGTGCGATCAGAGTCATGAGCGGGCCGCCTTCCGGACGCCGTCGCGGCGTGCGGCGGCCAGAGCGAGCAGTTCCGGTGCCGCCGACAAGTACCAGTAGGTGCAGGCCGGTTCGCGGTGTCCCATATAGGTCGACAGCGACGGGATCCGCGCCTGGACGTTGTCCTCGGTGCGATACCAGTGCAGCAGAGTGCGAACGGCGAAGGTGTGTCGCAGCTCGTGCAGTCGCGGTCTGTGCGGGGCATCGCGGCCGACGCCGGCGGCGTCGACCAGGGCCCGAAAGACCGGATGAACGCAGGCGTAGATGAGCCGCTTGGCAGTGAGGGAGATGAAGAACGCGGGGTCCTTGGGCCTGGGCATCAGATCCTTGCGAAGCCTGTCGTACTCGCGCAGCGCGTTCGTGGCGCTGCCCTGCAGCGGGACCAGCCGGGACTTGCCGAACTTGGACTCGCGGATGTGCAGCACGCCCTGGGGCCAGTCAATGTCGTCGCGGTCCAGCTTGATGGCCTCGCCGATGCGCAGGCCGGACGCGGCCAGCAGCCCGATCAGCGTGTAATAAGTCGCCGCCCGCAATGGCTGAGGGATGGTGTCTTCGGTCGCGGCCATGATCGCTGCGATGTCGGCGTCGGAGTAGAGGAAGATCTGACCCCGGCGCCGGTTGTAGGGCACCAGCCCCAGTGGAGGCACCTCGGTCGCCGGGTCGGTTCCGCTCAGATAGCGGGCGAACCCGCGGACCGCGGTGATCCGTCGAGGGCTGACCGTCGTGACCACCTCGGGCTCGCGGGTCTTCATCCAGTCCAGCGCGACGGCCACGGCCACGGTCACGGTCTGTTCGCCACGGTTGTCCATGAAGCTCACGAAGTCCGGCAGCAGATACGCCGCTTCGGCCATCTGGTGCCCCAGCGAACGGCGAAGCCGCAGGTAGTCAGCAAGCGCCTGGTGGAGATCGGTCATGCCGCCTCCGTCCCGGGCCAGGGCTGTGCGACCGCGCGCAGCGCGATGAAGTCGACCTTCGCGTAGAGCGCGGTCGTGGCCAGGTCCTGATGCCGGAGAACCTGGCCGATCGCCGTGAGACCGGCGCCGTTGCGGAGCATGTCGGCGGCCAGGGCATGGCGCAGCCGGTGCGGCCCGACCTTGGGCGAACCGGCCCGCAGACAGGCTCGTTCCACGACGTCGCCGACCAGGTCCGCCCGGATCGGACCATGCGGAGCCCTGCAGGTCAGGAACACGTGACGGGCATCCAGGCGGGGCCTTGCACCGGACAAGTACGCGACCAAGGCTTCGCCGACGTCAGCCGGAAGGGGGAGCCGGTCCTCACGGCGTCCCTTGCCGCGGACAACGATCTCGCCGCAACGCCAGTCCACGTCGTTCAGCAATAGCCGGGCTACCTCGATCGAGCGCAGCCCGAGCCTGGCGACCAGCATCAGGATCGCGTAGTCGCGGACGCCGACCCCTGGCGCGGAGTGTGGTCCAACAACCGCTGAACATCACCGGTCGCCATCGTCGGCGGCACGGAGGCGAAGCGCCACCCACCCACTGGAGGCACCGCGCCGCCGAGCTTCATCGGGATGACGCCGTGCAGGTGCAGGAACCGCATCAGGGACCGCAGTTCGGCCACCCGTCCCTTCGCCGAGCCCGCCGAGACCCTGGAACACTCCCGCAGCAGGAACGCGTTCAGGTCCGCCCCGGTCAGACCGTACGGCGCGAACTCCCCGTCGGCCATCGCTTGTTCGGTCAGGAAGCGCCGGGCGGTGTTCCCGTAGCGCAGCATCGTCGACGCCGACAGGCCACGCTCGGATTCCATCCACCACCTGTACCGCTCCAGCAGATCCTCCGCCGGCGACGGTGTCACCCGCGGCACTGGCACCACTCCGGCCTCACGCAAGAACGTCAGCAGCGGGACCATGCCGCGCGGCCCAGCCACCCGGCAACGACCCGACTTCCGCAGGTCGGAAAGGTGTTGCTTCAGCCGACCCTCGTCCAGATCAGCAGCATCGAGGCCCTGCTCCGAAAGCCACAGTCCCACCTGCCCCAGATCCTTGAGCATGTTCCTGGAGGTCTGGGCCGTGTACCCGCGCTCCGCCAACCATGCCCGGTAGCCCTCGACCTGTGCGGTCAGGACACCCGCCTTCCGACGCGTACTTCCGAACGGCATCGCCACCCCCTCGCGGGAGCACCCTGCCCCCTCGCTCACGGAGGCTGCCCGGCACGGAAACTATGCAGAGCCATGCACAGCCGAAACCCCACGAAGGAGCGGAACAACGCACACGGCTCCAGCATAGTCGCGGTCTCGGCATAGGTCCAGCTATGCGGATATCCGCATAGCTGGACGAGCTCGGCTACATGGAACTCGACCGCCACGGCGCAGAACTCCTCTTCCAGGTCCTGACCGAACGCGAGGAGAAGAACAGCGTCGCCATAGCCTCCAACGAGTCCTTCGGCGGCTGGATCAAGACCTTCACTGACCCCCGCCTCTGCGCGGCCATCGTCGACCGCCTCACCTTCAACGGCACCATCATCGAGACCGGCACCGACTCCTACCGCCTCGCCAGCACCCGAGCCCGAGCCGAAGAACCAGCCAAGGCCGGCTGACCACCGCAGGCTCTTACCCGACGGCCCTCCGCCCCCCGGCGCGGAGGGCTGGTACGCACTTCCTGCGCTCGTGAGTACCGGTCAGTCCTGGGTTCTTTGCCTCTACCAGGCATTCCAGAGCACACCATGACGGTGGCGGACCGGCGGTATATCTGCGTCGTCAAGGTCGTGGCCAGCGCGGTGCAGCCCGCGGATCCGCTGGGCCTCGAGGCGCCCCTGGAGCCGGTCGCGGCCCTCAGCCGAAGCGATCTCGCCGGAGAACGATCCCTTCCTGCAGTACAGCACCATCCATTGCCAAGAGGTGATCCGCCGCAGCGTCTTCGCCGGGGCAGGGCGACGGCCTTCACGGGCTGCTTGGGCCAGTTCAGCGTTCGCGTAGCGCAGGTCATACAGGAACGTGGACTCCGACGCGCCCTCTCGGACGCGGAGCTGACTGGGAGTCGTGCGGACAGTTCGGGACATCAGGAGCCTCCGTAAGGCCCTCTGGGCTTTCCAGAGGCGCCTACGGCGGGTGCGTAGTGGTCAGCACAACCCAGCTCCCTTCGTCGGGCGGGACGATCTACCAGCGGCACAGTAGTCGCGCGGAGATGTGGAAGCCGAGGTTTTCCGCTCGCTCCTACTGCCGGGGCAAGCCGCTCCAAGCCCCTTCACGGAACTGCGGTCAGGCCCACTGTTGGATGACGTCATCTCTCGTGAACATCCACGGCACTCAAGATCGTCAACTGCTGCCCGAAGTGCTGACCAATCGCTGATACTTCATGGGCTCTGGCTCAATTTCCGTGATCGTGTAGCCGTGAGTGACACCGGCTGGACAGGGCGAGGATCGATCTGAGTACGCGTGCTGCCCGCACGTCGACCCAGCTGATGACGAACGAGTCTCAGTCGCCAAGGTCTCTCGCTTCGTAGCTGGCCAGCCCTATGGCGAGCAGGGGCGGTACCAGTGCGTTCAGATACCACGCCATGTCGGTCAGGGCTGGCGCTCCGGAGAGCCTTCGCCGGTCGATCGTCGGGATGAAGGAACAGTGCGATCGGCCAGCATGAAAAAGTAGCTGACCACCGGTTGCCGCGGTTGAGTGATAGATGCAGACGCCGACGAGGTAGTCAATGTTGTCCGGTGAGTCCACCACGGTCAGGACCTCAGCTGCCTGGTCAGTTGAAGCCGACTGCCAGTCGAACAGGCCGTCGTTGTTGACCATGTGGGAGATACCAAGGGGTTCCTGCAGCGACCACCCCTCACCGGCCAAGGCTCGCACCACGGCGTCCACTGTGACGGCACGTGCGAACACGAGATCGATGTCGGTGGTCCTGGACATTCGCGGCTCCTGCAGTGGGGTTGATCGATGTCGGAAGCGTTTCACGTGTGGTCATCAGTCAGGGAGCGAGGAGTACTCGTTTCCTCAGGAGTGCGAAGCCGGCTCGGCCGAACATCTGGCGTTTGAGCATCTTGATGCGGTTGACGTGCCCTTCCACGACGCCCGAGTTCCAGGGCAGCGTGAGCCCGGCGATGACCGCGGCCCGGTCGCGATCGATGCCGGCGGCGAGGGTATGGAGACCGGGCAGGTCGTCCTGGCGGACCGCGTCGAGCCACTCGGGCAGCCGTTGCCCCTGTCGCTCGGTGAGGATCTGGGCGAAGGAGCGGACATGTCGGGTGAGGGCTTCCAGTTCGGGGCAGTGGGCCAGGACGGCCTTGAGCTGGAGCTGTTCGACCTCGGAGACGGAGTCGGGGTGGCGCAGGATCCAGACGGCGACGGTGCGGGGTGAGGGCGGGGGTGCGGTGCCCGGATCGGCCGAAAGGCGTTTGGTGCGGAAGTAGGCGCGAACTCGCTGGTAGCTGCCTTTGTAGCCGAGTGGCACGATCTCCTCCCATACCTTCCATGTGTTGGTGCAGCCCTGGTTCCAGCGGTCGTCCAGGTAGGGCTTGTACTCGTCGAGAACGGAGGGGCGGCCCTGCCACTGGCCGTGGAAGAGGTCTTCCGGGGTGGTGGCGTCGGCGAGGAGCTTGACCGTGCGGTAGGTCATCCCGAGCTGGCGTTGGATCGCGCGGCGGCTGTGGCCGGCCGCCAGCAGGGCGTGGACGGCGGCATGGTTGGACCGGGTCCTGTCGGCGAACCGGTGGCCGGTGGGCCACGGCGAGCCAGTTGGGTCAGCTGGTTCTTCTGATTTCCTGACCTGTCGAGATGGCTCGGGTGCGGTGCCTCGCAGGCAGCCCCGATGGTCGGCGACGCACCGTTCGGCGGCTTCGCTGAGGTTGTGCCACAGATGCCAGCGGTCCGCGACCTGCACTGCCTGCGGTGCCCCGACGGTGGCGCCTTCGGCGAAGAAGGGAGCCCGATCCCGGCAGACAACCTCGATCCTTGGCCTCTTGGCCAGCCATGCGGCCAGGCTCGATGCCTCTCGGTCTGGCAACAGGTCCACCGGCCGTCGCGTTTCGACGTCGACCAGCACCGTGCCGTAGTGCCGGCCTTTGCGCGTCGCGTACTCATCGACGCCGACCACTCTCGGGGCGGGCAGATCCGGCTCGGGCAGAGCCTCGACGAGCCGCAGCACCGTACTGCGGCTGACGGACACCCCAAAGACGCCGGCCATCCGAGCTCCCGCCCGGCCAGCCAGGGCGAGGCCGACCGCCGCCAGCGTCGAACGCAGACGCTCGGTCCACCGGCCGTACTTCCGGGTCAATCCAGGCACCTGCTCAACGAACGTCCGCCGCCCGCACGCAGCGACCGGGCAGGCGAAGCGGCGGACCCGCAGACAGAGCACCACCCGGCGTCCCGCGCTGGGAACATCCGCAGGAAACCGCAGGTAGGAGCTATGAACCCGGATCGACCAGTTCCCGCAGCCCGAACACGCCGAACCGGTCGTTGTGCTGCGGGCCTCGACTCGTATCGTCTCGTTGCTCACGTCCACCGACACCACCGACACGTCCGCGATCGACGGGAACAGCAACTCCTCCAGCCGGAGGACTTCCACGATCCCGAACTGTCAGGTACCCGAGGTCACCACGGATCACTTTTAGGCGACTTCCAGGAGCCCAACACCACCACGAACCGTGACTCAGCGTGCGCAGGTCACGGAACTTGAGCCAGAACCACTTCATGTGAACGAAGCCACGACGGAAAGCACAACGGCCGCGCCGTCTTTGCGACGGCTGCGCACACGACCACGCCGTCCATCAACGGCCGCCGAGCTGGCCGCCCGGGTACCGCGACGTGGGGGCGAGCCGCATAACTGCCACGGCGGCGCGGACTCCAGCAGCTGCCCGGCTCCCGGCCCGCACCCGCACCCGCACCCGCACCCGCACCAAGATCCGCCTCGGACGTGGATGGCGAGTTAAGCACACCTCCCTCTCGATTTAAGAAGGACTCGTGCCTTCATCCGGACTCGGATTGTCACCCCCGAATCCACGTGCGGACAGCACGTCTACGACAGTTGCCGCTTCATCTCCGATCAAATCCCACAGGGGATCAGTTCCTGGGCTCTCGCCGGAGAGCCCTCCCTCCTCGATGGCGGTCTCGAAGGCATCCCTGAGGCGCTGAACTGCCTCCACTTCATCGAGGCCGCCCAAAGTAAAGCCAAGCGCCCCACGAGGATCATTCAATAGACCACTCGTGTCGTAGAGGAAATTCACTAGGTCGTCGAAATCGAGTTCCGCCGAATTATCCTCTTTCAGGTTCGATGCACGCCAAGCAGGGTCGGCCAACCTCGTGAGGTGCTCCAATATCAGCGCCCTCATCTCGGGATATTGCACACATGTATCAGGCATGGCTCACTCCGGGGAGTCCCACTTCTTCCAATTGATCCACTCGCTGTATGGTATGTGGCCTGCCGCATGTCCGCTCTTCAACGTCCCACCCTGAACCTGAGGCAGCGGCTTGCCGTCGCGACCGATGATGGCGCCACCGCTGTTAATCACCACATGGTCCACCTTTTGAGAATCAGCACCGTTCGGATCACCTCTGTCTATTCGAATGCTGGCCTGCTTGGGTCCTCTCCAGACGAACCCATATTTGATCGACCCGCCCTTCTTTACCGAGGCCCTCATGCTCCGAGTCATCTCAGGACCGGTCCAACCAGACGCACGCGGGACCTTCCCGGCTGCGCCCTCAGGGAACCATCCGACGCCGTAGGACTTGGGGAGGCCTGATCCACCACCCTTCCCGCCGGGTCGGCGCGCGGCACCGCCCATACCGAACATGGCCGCCAAAGCACCTGGAACCAGGTAGCTATCAGACTGCGTATCCATCCCTTGTTCGGCAGCCCAAGCATCATATTGGGCACCGAGATCACACCCTCCAGCCTCCTGATTGTCACCCCAGCAGTCCAGATTGAACGGGGTGTACAGAAGTTCCGCCCCGTAGGCAGCATTTCTCAGCAAGCCGAGCAGAGACTCTCCGACAGGGTCAGGCTTTTGCAGAGAGACGCAGCCGAGGTTACTGCAGACCATCCCGTTGGGCCCGACAACAAAAGTGGTGACTCCTCCGCCGCCCCCGCTCCCGCCCCCACTGCCGTTGGTGCCACCA
Source organism: Streptomyces parvus (assembly GCF_032121415.1). Lineage (NCBI taxonomy): Bacteria > Bacillati > Actinomycetota > Actinomycetes > Kitasatosporales > Streptomycetaceae > Streptomyces > Streptomyces parvus. The sequence goes on from NZ_CP135078.1 coordinate 90,036, forward strand.
GAGCCGCCGCTGGGCGACGTGCCGTTGTAACCCGGGCCGCCGTCTCCGGGAGGTGAGCTGCTGTTGGTCGGGAACGCTGGGTCGGGTTTGCCGCTGTTGTCCCCCGGCTGGCATCTGCCGTTACCCGGGTCCAGGCAGGTTCCGGTCGGGTCGGAGTTCGTGGCCGGGGACTGGCCGGCGTAGCTGTAGCCGTTGAGCGTCTGGTGCTTGTCGATTTCGAGCAGCGGGTCGACGCTGATGAACTGGCCGATGCCCGGGTCGTACGCGCGAGCGCCGATGTGGGTCAGTCCCGTCGCGGAGTCCGTCGGCTTGCCCAGGAACGTCTTGTCGTCTGGCCAGGAAGTCGGTTTGGGCCCGCGCGGAGCGCCGAACGGTGTGCTGTAGCGCTTGGTGGCGGCTTGTGTGGTGGCGTCGGTGGCGATGCTGCTTGTGCCGTGGTGGTCGGCGGCCAGGAAGCTGAGCTTGGTGCCGCCCGTGCCCGACGTGGCCGTGCGGACGGCAAGCGTCTGACCTGCGGCGCTGTAGTAGCGGGTGCCGGTGACCGTCTTCGCGGCGCCCTTTACGGTGAGGCGCACCTCGGTCGAGCCGAGGTAGAGGACCGTGTCTCCGTCGCCGGTCGCGCGGCGGATCAGCAGTTCCCCGTCCGCGTCGTACAGGTAGCCGGTGCCCAGCGCGGGCTTGGTCCCGGCCGCCGGTTCGGTGGTGGAGGCCAGTTCGCCCTCGGAGTTCCACGCCAGGGTCTGGTTGGCCTGGGTGCCGGGGCGGGTGGTCGTGTTGCCCGCCAGGTCGTAGCTGTACGTGGCGGCCTTGGCCCCGGTGGTCTTCACCAGGGGGTGGGGCTGGCCGGTCGGCGTCTTGTACTCGTAGTTGGTGGTCGCGTCGCCGGTCGCGGTGTGGGTGGTCTCGGTGCTGCGCTGGCCCGCGCTGTTGTACGTGTAGCTCGTCCAGTACGGCGCAGCGCCGTCGAGGTTGGCCGTGGTGCGGCCGGACGTCGCGCAGTCGGCGGACTTCGGGGTCCAGGCCTCGGTCATGCGACGGTGTGCGTCGTAGGCGAAGCACTGGTTGTCGGCCTCGGCGGTGCCGCCGAGCGTCGTGGGGTCGAGGATCGACAGTACGTTGCCGGCTTCGTCTCGGGCGAAGTTGAGGTCCTGGAGCATGTACGGGTGGGTCTGGTCCGTGACATGGCTGCGGGTGAGCCGGCCGGTCCCCGGCTCGTACTTGTTGGTGATGTAGGTGCTCTTCGCGCCCGCTCCCAGCGAGAGCTGTTCGACCTGGCCGATGGCGGAGTACGTGACGCCAAGCAGGTAGGTGCTGGTGCCCGAGAGCTCCGTCACCAGACCGGTGGAGTTGTACTTGGGCGAGACGATCTCAGCGGTGAGGCCGCCGGCTCCCGGCTCCTTGGTGTTGGCGACGCTCCCGTCCGGGAGGTACGCCGTTCCGAACGTGAGGGTGGAGGTGACGGCCCCGGAGGTGACCAGCGGGTCATCGGCCGGCAGCACGACGTCGGTGCTGGTGGCGCGGCCGAGCGTGTCGTATGCGGTGACCTGCTTCTTGTACTTCTTGCCTGCGGCTCCGCCCACGTAGCGGGTGGAGGCGTCGGGCTGGCCCTTCAGGAGCGTGTCGTAGGTCCAATCGGCGAGCTTGTTCGCGTCCGACTTTTCGGACTGCCACAGGCCGGTCTTGCGGCCCAGTTCGTCGTACCCGTACAGCAGCTTCGCGTTGCGCGCGTCCTTGGTGAGGGCGACCTGGTCCAGGTCGGTGTACTCGGTGCTGGTGCTGCCCTTGTCCGGGTCGGTCGCGGTGACTTCGCGGCCGAACAGGTCGTAGGTGTAGCTCCACTTGGCGTCGTCGACGCCGGTGATCACGGACGGTTTGCCGTCCCGGGTGTAGTCGTACTTCACCCGGGTGTACGGGGTGCCGGTCGCGGCCCCGTACGCCGTGTCCGTCGGGGTGATGCCCCCGTAGGTGCGGGTCTCCGTGGTGCGGCCCAGCGCGTCAGTGATGGTGCGCGAGGCGTTTCCGCCCTGGGGGGCGGTGGTGGCGGTCGAGTCGCCCGTGTAGCTGGTGGTGGTCGACCAGCGGTCCACTCCGAACACGGTGAGCGTGGTCTTCGTGGGCCGGGCAGCCGCGTCAAAGGTTGTCCGGGTCAGCGCCGGGGTGTGGGCGTAGGAAGCGCGGGCGTAGGTGCCGTTCGGGGCCTTGAGGTTGTCGTAGATGTCCGCGTAGGTCTCGTAGGCGAGTCCGCGGGAGTCATAGCTGGTGTCGGTGAGAATCCGGCCGCCGAGGGGGGATTCGGTCTGGGTCTGGAGCGGACGCAGCAGGGCGTCGGCGATGGCGTAACTGGTCTGGTAGGTCTGGCCGTCGGCCCTGAGAGTGCTGACGGAGGTCCAGGGCTGGCTGTCACGCGCGAAGTTGTAGTTGTACTTCGCCGAGGGCGTGTCGATGCCCTTCGTCCGGTTCGGCGCCCAGGTGGCGGTGAGGCGGCCCAGCGCGTCGTAGGTGCTCTCGGTCTTCTTGAGGTTGGCGTCGAGTGTGCTGGTTACCGATCCGCGTGCCGGGTCCAGGTAGGAGTACGACTTGTGGATCTGGCCGTTGGAGGAGACGAGTTTGGGAGACGAGACAATGGTCGAGGTCAGCGGGCCGGCCGCTGCGGGGTAATACGCAGTAGAGGCGAGTTGACCCTTGGCGTCCACAACAGTGAGCGGGCGGCCAAGAGAGTCGTATGAAGTCTTGCCGATAGCCTGCCAACCACCGTTGGCGGCAGGGTGACGGTCGGTGGTTCCTGCGGCAGCCGGATACGCCTTGACTCTTCCTGCCCAGGTGGCGAGCCCGCGGGTCGGGGTCTGGGAAGCGGTCCAGCCGGTTGCGGAGGGGTTGTCGTAGACGGCCGCGGTGTCGGAAAGGACGTTTCCGCGGCTCGCGGAGTTCGCCGGGAGGTTCAGTTTGTCGTCGGTGATGGTCGCCCCGGCGGAGTCCATGCACGCGGAGCCGACGACGCGCGTACGGGAGACGAGGTTGGTCAGCCCCTCGGAGGGATTACGCGCGTACCACGTGCGGCTACAGGTTTCGTCGCCTGACTTGGCCATGTCCCCATTCGACTCGGTCCGGGTGACCATGCCGTAGGTGGTGTCGTACGTGTACGTGGTGCTGGTGCGCCGCCAGGTGTTGCTGACGGGCAGGTAGGTGTTCTGGTACGTGCGCGCGGTGCGGACGAAGTTCGCCTTGGTGTTGGCGTATGAACGCTGCTGGCTTGCGGTCTCGTGGTACCAGATGTTGTTGAAGGAGACGGAGACAGGCTCCGCGGCGTTGTAGGTGATCTCCTGGCGCAGGAACCCGGAGTAGACGTCCAGGTCGGTGGCGTCGGATGCGTTCAGGCCCGCGACGTCGATCCCCAGGACCTGGGCGCTGCGGGTCGTGCCGTCGAGGCGCTTGTCCCCGTGCATGCCCTGCATGTAAAGGCGCACCGTCTTGGACTGTGGGTGGTCGGTGTCCCCGGTGTACGTGGTGACCTTCTGGTATCCGCGCCAGCTGGACCAGGTCCGCTCGTCCTGGGGGGTAAAGGGGTCGTTGTTGTAGTGCCAGCCGGGGTTCTCGTAGGTGTACGAGTTCTCCACCGCGGGGTTCTGGCCCGCGGGGTCGGAGGTGGTGACGGCGAGGACGTTGTACTTGTGGAACCAGTCCAGTATCGGTTCGCCGCCGTTGGCCGGCCAGTAGACCGGATAGCACGAGAGGTTGTTGTCGTCCTCCGCCTTGGGCATCTTGCTGCCCCGGACGCACTGCGGGTCGGAGAGGGTGACCGTGGTGATCGCGCCGGTCTCCGTGGTGACCGTGTTGACGCGGGGGCGGGTCAGCGGGCGGATGTTGTCCGTGGCGTCGACCCGGTTGGGCCGCATGTGGTAGCCGAATTCCACCGGCGGTACGGTGACGGATCCGCCGTTCTTACCGGTCCGCTGGAGCGACTTGAGGACGAGCGTCTTGTCCGAGGGGTTGCCGATGTCCCCGCCGTCCAGGAACTGGTACGCGAGCGCGTAGCTGTCCACCGGCTTGTACGCGTCGGGCTCGGCGGCCGTGGACCACACCTGCGTATCGATGGAGGTGAGCATTTTGCGCGTGAAGAAGGACGGCCCTGTGGCGCGACAGTCGGTCTCACTGGCCGCGCAAATGGCATCGAAGGGGACGTCCGGCCACCGCTTCGCTGTGTCCTCGGTCAGTGAGGAGCAGTCGTCGGCGGTGCAGCGCTCGCTGTAGTCGAAGGACACCTTCCCGGACGCGTTGCCAGTGAACAAGGTGTCGGAACGCTGACCGTACTTGATCTCTTGGAGGTAGCCGCCGCGGGTGTACTCGGCGAGCTTGTCCTTGTCGCCGTTCTTGGCGTAGTGGTTCGTGTCCGCCTTATACCAGTACGTGGAGGCGTTACCGTGGATGTCGGTGACGAGGTCGAGGTTCCAACGCCACGCCTGGACCTTGGCACGGCCTGAGAAGCTGGTGCCGGAGGAGTATCCGGGCTCGCCGGAGTCGTCGCCGAAGACGGGGACGGTCCAGACGGAGTTGGTCCGCTCCGTGCCCGCGCCGGGCAGCTTGTTCAGACCGAAGGTATAGACCGTGCCGTCGCCGGTGGTGACCTTCCAGTACTCGCCCTTACCGTCGCCCTTGCCACCAGCGATGTCGTCGCCATCGTCGTCGTTGGCGGCGCCGGTCTCATGGGTGACCTGGGAGGCGTCGTCGTTCTTCAGACGCCAGACGCCCGAGGCATCGTCCTTGACGAGTTCCGTCGCCTTGCCGTTCAGAACGAGGGAGGCATTCTCGTACTTCCAGCACTGGTCGACCTTGTCGTCCTGGCCGTCGTCCTCACACGAACCGTACTTGCGCTCGATGTACGAAGAAGTGAGATCGAACCCTTCGCCCAGCATGGAGCCCTGGTTGTTAGTGTTCGACGTCCGGCCGTCGACACTGCCCGTGTCGTAGGAGACCGACAGCGAGGGCGCCGGTCCTGCGGCCGCGGGCGGCACGCTGAGGGGGTAGGACCAGGTGAACGATCCCGACGAGCCGCCGGCCTCCCAGCTGGAGGACGCGGCCAGTGGCGTCGCCTTGTAGTCGCCCGCGCCGGACGCCGGGGTGGCGGACGCCGTCACGGCGAAGACGGCCGCCGAGGACGTGCCGCTCCTGGCGGCGGCAGCCCGGGGTACGACCACCTGTGCGGAGAGGGTCTGCGCGACGGTGTCGTTCCGGGACGGCACGGCGGTCTGTGTACGGCACTCCCGCTTCTGCGGGCTGGTCAGCGCACAGGCGGGCAGTGACACTAGACCGAGGCGCGAGCCCCAGTTTCCGCCGATCGCGTCGGCGAAGGAGGAGTAGTCGACGGTCAGCCCGGCCTTGCCCGGCGAGTCGACCGCGGCGGTGAACACCACACCGGTGACGCCCGCGCCGCGAGCGGTCTTCTGGTCGAGGACGTTCACGCTGGCGGTGCCGGCGGCTGCCGGTGCGGGCTTCGCGGCACGGGAGGAGGCCTTCGAAGGGCGAGGCGCGAACAGGGACACGGGTCCGGCGCCCGCCGTTCCCCGCTTCCCGGATATCTCCTGGTCGCTCCGTGACGGCTTGGGCCAGCGGGACGCGTGCTCGCTGCGGGCCTGTGCCGCCTGCCGGGCGTTAAGGGCCTTGTTCTTCGCCGCCCGCTCGCGCGCCTTGCTCGTCCCCAGGGCCGGGACGGCCTTGACTTTGCTGATCCGGGGCGCCGGAACGTCGGGACGTCCCAGGGGGTCCGCGGCCATCGCCATCGGGGCGAGGCCGGCGGGTACGGAGAGGGCGAGCGCCAATGCCCCGACCAGGGGCACGCGGAACCGCCGAGTGCCTCCGGAGCCGAAGCGGCCTGGCGTGGTGCGCCTCAGGAAGGCGGGAAGAGATCGGGACACGGACACGTCTTCTCTCCGGGAGCGGCAGCCGAACCGCTCGCGGGCGGGACAGCAGGGTGGAGTGCGGGGGTGCGGGCGTGACCGGCGCGTACGGAGCCGGTCACGCCCGAGAGTGCGGGGTGCGCGGTGGAGCTCAGGTTCCGACGACGTCGGAGACCTGCTCGCTGTCGCTCAGCGCTCCCGCCCAGAGGCGGATGTCGTTGAGCCGGCCGGGGAGGAAGTTGCCCCAGGATCCGAGATAGCCCTTGCCGGCCGCGAGTTCTCCGGTTCCGGCCTGTGCGGAGTAGGCGACGCCGTCGCTGGTCTGCTGGTCGGACGTGAGATACAGCTGGATCGTCCGGTCCTGCGCGTTGTAGACGCCGGTGAGGCGGGTCTCCGAATCCACCAGGGCTTCTTCCATGCTCTGCACGGATGTGCCGCTGCCGTCCGCGGTCAGGCGTCCGAAGTTCCAGCGGCCGACGGGAACGGTGACGGTCTTGAAGTTGCCGTTCTCGTCGACGACCGGATCGCCGTTCTCGTCGTATTCCGGTTCCTGTCTCGTGCCGGTCTTCTCGAACCACAGGCTCCATGAGGAGCCGGTCGCGGTGCGCTGGCCCAGAACCTGTGCCTTGTAGCCGTTCGGCTTCGTCAGGATCTTCGCCCCGTCGACCACGGCCTGTGCGGTGACGGTGAAGGACCCCGAGTCGTCCACCACCGGGCCGGCTGTCGTACCCGCTCCGGCGGTGCCATCGAGCTCCAGTCCCTCATCAGTCAGCGAAGCGCCCGAGGAGAGGGCCAGGGCACGGCCGTAGCCCGAGACACCGTCCTTCAGGGACGTCCCCTGCGCTCCGGCAGGTTCCCACGCGGCGACGAGTTCGACCGAGGCCTTGCCGTCGGCGGCCACCAGGGCGCTCTCCTGCGCCACCTGCGGCCCGGTCAGGGCCTCCTGCCATACGGCTGCCTCGTCGATCACTCCGGGGAAATAGTCGCTGTACACGCTCGACCAGTGAACCCGGCCTATCTGCAGAGCCCCTGTGGCGGCCCAAGCCGTCGTGAACGGCGTGGTGCCCTGCAACTCCCCGTTCACGTAGAGGCTGATCGTGTTGTCGGCGGCGTTGAACACTCCGGCCAGGTGCGTCCATACCAGCGGCACCGCAGGGTTCTTCGACTCGACTCTCTGATAGGAGAACGGCGTGCCGACGGCGGCATCGCTGTTCACCTCACGGAAGGACCACTTCTTGCTGGTGTGCTCGTACCCCAGATAGAAGGGGCTGCGGTTGACGCCGTCCTGGCCGAATACCGTGGCGTTGCGCGTCGGGGTGTCCATGCGCACCCATGCGGCGACGGTGTACGAGGCCCTGGTGTCGATGACAGGCCCGTTGGTGGCCGCGTAGGACGTGGTGCCGTTCAGCTTGAGGCCGCTGTCGGTTGTCTTGACGGCAGGCGCGGTCTCGGTCGCGGGGGTGACGGTGACCTCGCCCCGGCGTCCTTGGTCGGTGCGGGTCGCTCCACCGGTCAGGTTCGCGTCGTCGCGCAGGCTCGGATCAGCGGTGGAGGTGTCCAGGGCTGCGCCGGACGCTTCGGCGAAGTTCCAGCGGGCGACAGGGCCGTCGCCTTCCTTGACCACGAAGTCGACGGAGTTGCCGGCACCGGGGTAGTAGTTGTCCTTCGCTTCGGCATGCAGGGTCATCGTGCCGGAGACAGGAGGTACGGGGAAGATCTTCGCGGTGGCTCCCGGCACGTAGGAGGACCAACCTGAGCTGTAGGACCCGCTGGTCAGCTTGTAGCGATAGCCGATGTTCACGTCGCCGGGCGCCGGGCCGAGCGTGAAGGAGCCCGCCTTGCCCGGTTTGCCGTGCGGGACGCAGTCGTTCGGCGTGCAGGGAGTGTAGGAGTCCGCCCCGGTGCTGTTGAATGTGATGGTCGGCGGCTTCGGCGCCTGACTATCGATCTTGAAGTAGCACCATCCCGTGGTGGAGCCGTTGGACGGTCCGGCCAGCCATTCGGAGGCGTAGTGGGACCGTGTCCATGCGCGCATACGTAGGAGCGTGTTCTCCGGCAGGGTTGGGGTGGTGTAGGTGACCTTCACGTTGTCGCCGACGTATCCGCTGCTGGGACGGACGGCCTCGCTCATCGCGTTGACCCAGGTGCCGTCGCTCTGCTTCTTGTCCACATCCATGGCCACGCGGAGCTTCGCGCCGGACTCGCCGCCGGAAGCCGTCTGAGGTGTCGCGGTCAGTTGGGGGGTGGCGTCGGTGACGATCGCCGGTGCGGATTCGACCGTGTTGCAGTCGTGGGATGTGCCCACCACGGGACCGATGTTGCTGGGCTTGGCCGGCTTGCCCACGTAGTCGACGCTCAGGACGGCGTCGTCGTCGAACCGTTTCCATGCGATCGTGTCGGACTCGTCCTTGGCCATCAGCATGAGCGTCAGCCGGGGGATCTTCCCGTCGGCGAAGCTGCGGACGGTCGGGGTGAGGTTCTCGTCGGGCTCCGGCGCGTAGTCGTGGAACTCGATGGGTGCGCGCGGCTGGGACGGCGTGCAGTGGGTGCCACGACCGGCCGAAACGTTGCGGTCGCCCATCTGGTCGAGCTTCTTGGGGCCGGGCCACCTCGATGACGAGGAGATGTTGTTCGTACGCTCCAGGTCGACCCAGCGCGCGTCGCACGAGAACGACCACGTCTCCGTGACGGCGAAGGTGGCGTCCAGGACGTGCTTGCCCTTGAGCTTTCCGGGGTCGAACTCGAAGTACATGCGGTTCACGTAGCCGTTGCCGCAGTAGTACGAGACGCCTCCGATGACCGCCGAACCGCACTTGCCGACGCTCATGCCGTTGTCGCCACCGGAGAAGTTCCAGAACACATCGCCGTCCGACGAGAGCACCGTGCGCTCGGAGTCGTTAAGTTCGACCGGCGGGTCGATGTAGAGCGGGAAGTCCCTCTCATCGGTGCTGGACAGCATCTCGGCGTCGGGCTCGACCGTCATCGTCGAGTCCGTGAAGCGAAGATCCATCACCGAGGACGCATCACCCGGGCCCGGGCCGGCCAGTCGGTCTGTCTCCTCCACGGGGCCGACCGGTACGGGCTCACCCGCAGGAGGCCCGACGGGAGAGGCGCGCTGGAGCGACCTCTGGGCAGAAGCGGCGGCAGTGCCGTCGCCGGCGGAGTCCCACATCCGGGCGGCGGGCGAGCGGAAGACCGGTCGGCCGTTGCCGTCCAACGCTTCCGCTCCCCCGCCGGCGCCAGCGCGAATCGTCAGCCCGTTCGCGCCGAATCGGTACTCGATCGCCTTGAGCGCCGGGTTCGCTGCCGCTTCGGGCGTCTCCACCTCCAGCACCTGCCGGAAGCCCTCGACAGTCGCGGTGAGGATCAGATTCACGTCCGGCAGGACGTCCTCGTAGACCGCGTGTTCTCCGTCGAGACGTGGCGCGGGCAGTGCACCAGGCCAGCCGAGCGATACGGAGTGCCTGCCCTCGGCGATGGTGACGAGGTCCGCTCCATCACCCCCGCCGGAGAACGAGAGGTCCACAGCGGCCGCGGCAGGACCGACCGACCCGTCTGTATGGCGCACCAGAGTCGGGTCGGGTTCCACCCACTTCCCCTGAAGAGCCACACGGACCGGAGCGATGGATTTCTCCATCGTGAACGTCGTCCCGTCCGGGTTGGCGAAGACCGTTTCCCGCTCGGAGCGCTCCTCCACAACTTCCACACGTTCGCCCGCCGCCACGGCCGCGGCCGAAGCCCGGAGCTCCGGCGAACCCAAGTCGGCCGGACGGGAAGGCAACGCCGCTGCCTGCGAGTTCAACGCAGGAACCACGCTCAACATGGCGGACAGAACGGCCGTCACACACACACCGTGACGCGCTCGACGCCACACCCCACCAGTCACAGACCCGCCCCGTTTTCCACATGGCCTTCACAAAAGTCAGCCAAATATCGAGGCACCCAAGGGGGGCGTCAAGAGTGATCTAGAGCACACACGCGGAAGGTGGCGATCGCGAATCCGGGAGTTTCAACCTGAAGCGGGCTAACGGCACCCACCACGGAAACAGACCCCTTGTCCGGAAAGATTGTGCAACTGCGCTGTAACTAGGCAAGGTTGGAGCATCACTAGCGACTGCTGAGCGCCGAGCGCCTAAAGCCACCTCATGCCACCCGATTTCACAAGGTAAACAGCCCCGAAGCGCTCACCCCGACTGGTGAGATCGTCGTCATGCGGGCACGGCACGGCGACGCCACACCCCTGGGCGCCTTAAACGCCGATGCCGGACGTCGCAGAGCGTAGCCAACGCCACGCTCTACGACGGCAAGCACTCCGGCCAAATCATGACCACCTCAACTCTGCCCGACGGTGAGGAGACTTTGCCGGAGTGGTGCGGAAACTGGCGAGGCATCCATAACCGGCTGCAAATGTGGGCCATCGACGGCACATAGAAGTGAGTCTTCCTGCGTTGGTCGCGCAGGCCGGCGTCACGGGCGGCCTCACTGGGTTTCTCAGTCGACTCCACCATTGGCCCGCTCACCAGCACGCGGCAGGGGGCTCACAGAAGCCGCCCCAGTTGGCAACGTGCTCGCCGTCGTTGACCGGCCCGTGCACGCAGCATCGCTCGTGCACGGGCCGGTCGACGACCAACTGTCTTGAGGCACTGCCCAGGAAGTGCCTCGCCGTGGAAATCTGGTCCCGGCATGATTCCCACCGTGCATGAAGACAAGAGCCATCGCAGGCGCGTGCGATACACGCTGGCTGATGAGGAACACGGGCATGTTTGGGGCGTCTGCGCCGAGGTGGAAGGGCTGTTCGGGGAACCGCAGCGGGGGACGTACGAGCTGTTCGGCTGGGTTGCGCAGGCTGAAGCGCGTGGTTGGCTCGGGAACCGAGTGTGGCTGGTGCCGGACGATGAGACGCTGGACCCCTGGTTGCTGGAGGATGCGGAGAGCATAGGCCAGCCCCTGAAGACAGACAGTCTCGTCATCACTGGCTTGGACGACTACGAAGGCCCACCCGAAGGACACAGGGGCCGAGTACGCATACACGACGGGCGCTGCTGGCTGGGCTCCTGTCGAGAATTCGCCCGCGTTCTGCCGCCCGAGCAGTTGCAGACCCCGCTTGTCCTGCGGGGACTCGCCCTGGGTGAACAACTGCGAGCAAGGCTGATGAAGGGCACCCGGAGGGCGCTGGACCTGGAGCTGGCCACCCTGCTGATACAGGACGACCGAGGCGTGCCGCTGACCGAACGCCGGCTCTGGGCCAGAGCCAGCGCGTGGCGCCCATCCTCCTCCGGGACGGACCGGATCGACCTGGAGCTCGACGGAGAGCTCTTCACCCCGGTTCCCGAATACGCCCGGCCCATCTGGGAGCGGTGGTTCACCGGTCCGCCGAGTACAAAGGGCGCATGGGCCAACCTCGACACCAGGCGCCGCGGGGCCTGGCTCGAGCTTGTCCGGGAGCATGCCCGCCGTGATCGGCCGGCCGGTCATGCCTACGAACTCGACGGCCGACACGTCACTGACGAACCGGGTCTCTACCTGGCGCTCGGTGAGGCAGTGAACGGGGCGGGGGGCTACTTCGGCGGCGGTCTCGGTGCAGTGGATGACTGCCTGGGTGGCACTTTCGGCTACACCGCCCCGGCAACGCTGCTCCGGCGGGACGCTGCGACCGCCCGCAACCACCTGTCCCAGACCCTGACACCTGACAGCGAGCTCTACGACCTGTTCGGTGTGATCCTCGAGATCTTGGCCGAGGGCGGCATGCACGTCACCTTGGCTTGATCGACGATCGGCGGACTGGGCCACCCCGCTACCAGAGCGACGGCAGCCGTCCCTAGCCCCGTGACGTGCGTGCACGACCTGGGCGCCCGTACTTCTACGGCGGGCCCGGGGGAGCTTCGGGGGTGTGGACTTGACCTTGTCGGTGGCCTACTGATGCCCGAGCCAGTAGAAGCTATCCGAGCAAGAGCCAACTAGATACTCAATACGGACAGTTGCCCTCTTAGGGCTCTATGCCTCAGATGGTCACCTGAGGCTATATAGGGCATATAAGTATGAACATGTTAAGTTCCTCCCTGATCATGAGACCGCACGGTCACCGAGGCGTCCGCGCCTGACCGTGATGATGGGGAGTACATAAGTGAAGACCTCTTGGCGCACGGGGACCGTCGCCATCGCGACGGCTGGCGCAGTTCTGCTGTCCACGCCGTACCTGGCCTCTGCGGATGAGCGCGGTAACGCCTCCGACAGCGCGACCGAGCAAGCCGAGCAAGCTGTCTCGGACCTGCTCGAGACCGTTCAGGCTCTCGAAAAGCACCCGATATCCGAGGCGGAGACCCCCGAAGCCGCTCTGACTGCCGCCAAGGTGCAGGACCGCCGGGTAGAAGTTCTCCAGATGCGCACCGAGACCGACACGGTCTACGCCAACGCGGACGGAACGTTCACACGCATCTCCGCAGCCGGCCCCGTGCGCATGATCAAGGACGGGCGCTGGGTCGATGTCGATCTCGACCTGAAGCGCTCCGCCGACGGAAACGTCACCGCCGCCGCGCACCCCGAAGGCCTGCGCATGGCCGGCGAGGGCGGGAGCATGGCACGGTCGCTGAGGGCCGCCGCCTCCGCACCCGACGACGCCGCCCGCGACCTGGTCACCCTCGGCAGCGGTGACCAGAAGGTCGCGCTGCAGTGGAAGGGCGGACTGCCCACCCCTCAGCTCACCGACAACGTGGCCACCTACCCCGAGGCAGTGCCCGGGGGCGACCTCGTGGTGGAGGCCACCCGGACCGGCTTCGAGCAGTACCTGAAACTGCGAAAGCAGCCCAAGGACGGGGCCCCGCTGGTCATGCCGCTGGTTCTCCCCGACGGCATGAAGGCCGAACAGGGTGCCGGCGGAGGCGTCGACTTCCGCACCGCGTCCGGTGAGGTGGTGGCGACGATGCCCGCTCCGACGATGTGGGACAGCCAGATCGACGCTCGCTCGCTGGAGCACACCAACCGCAAGAAGGTCGCCATGACGGTGACCCAGAGCGGCAACACCGCAGAGCTCTCCCTGCGGCCCGACACGGGGTGGCTGACCGACGAGCACACCCAGTACCCGGTCACGATCGACCCTTCCACCGACGCTCTCGATGTCCTCTTCGATACGTTCGTCCAGGGCGGCGACACCACTGACCAGTCGGTGAATACCGATCTGAAGGTCGGCTGGCCCGGTGACTACGAAGGAAGCACCAAGCGCGTCGCCCGTTCCTTCCTCACCTTCCGGACCTCGAATTTCGCCGACGCTTTGGTGTCGAAGGCCAGCCTGAAGATGTGGAACTACCACTCCTGGTCGTGCGAGAAGCGCGACTGGGAGGTGTGGGCCTCGGGTGCCGCTGACAAGAACACCCGCTGGACGAAGCAGCCGACACGCACCGACAAGATCGTTTCTTCATCGGAGACGAAGTCGGCGGCCTGCAAGACCGAGGGCTGGGCCACCGCCGACGTCACCTCACTCGCCAAGACCTGGTCCTCTGCCAAGGCGGAGACGGGCAGCATCGCCCTCAAGGCCGCCAACGAGGACGACGTCTACGCCTGGAAGCGCTTCTACTCCGCCGACGTCGCCGATCAGACGAAGATCCCCACCCTGGAGGTGACGTACAACTACCGCCCCTACAACGGCACCAACCTGCAGGCAGGCGCACCGTTCATCTCCACCGGTGGCATCTTCAAGGTCAACTCCACAACCCCGACGCTGAGGTTCTCCACCGAGGACACCAACGGCGACGACACCATCGTGGGCACCTACGAGATCACCGACACGGCGACCGGGAAGGTCGTGACCACTCTCAACGCCTCCCCCGCGGCCGCCAACAGCACTTCGCAGGTCAAGGTCCCCGCAGGCAAGCTGACCAATGGCAAGACCTACAGCTTCCGCACCACCACCTTCGACGGAGAGCACTACGCGAACGGCTGGTCTGCCCCGGTCCGCTTCACCGTCGATACCGCATGGAAGCCCACGGCGGCGGAGAGCACCCTGGGACTGGCAAACACCTACTCCGACGCTGCGGACATCACCGCAGCGACGTCCTCGGACTCCACCTACGCCTCCATCGCTGTGACTGAGGACAACATCGTCTCCATCCCCTGGGACGGCAAGAACAAGTCCATCAGCATCAAGAACGACATCATGCCCAACCAGCTTTCCATCCCGGAGGCCGGTGCCAAGGGCACGCAGGTCGGCGGCAACGTCGTCTACAACACCTCCGGTCCTGTGGACACCGTGGTCCAGCCCACCGCTGACGGCGGGTCGCGCACTCTGAACATTCTGAAGAACAGCGCGGCGCCCAAGACCTACGAGACCAGCTTCCAGATTCCCGCGGGCATGAGCGTAGTGAGGCACGACGACGGTTCCGTCTCCCTCTACTCGGCGGGCGACACCAACCCCGACGTTGCACCGGCCAGGGAAGCCGCAGCCTTCTTCGACGCCCCCTGGGCGAAGGACGCCAACGGCCGCGACATCCCCACCAGCTACAAGGTCGTCGGCAACAAGATCGTCCAGAGCGTGGAGTTCGACGCCTCCAGCGCCTTCCCGATCGTCATCGACCCCGGCTTCTGGTCGACCACCTGGAAGATCACCAAGTGCGCGGCGACCGTGGCGAGCGTCGTCTTCGCCCTGACCCCCGCCGGTTCCTCCACCAAGGTCTGGACGGCAGTCCGCCTGGTGAAGCGCATCGGCGTGAAGAAGACCGCCAACCTCATCCGCACCTACGCCAAGCGACGGAAGATGACCTCGGCGCACCGCAAGGCCGTCGCAGCTCTGCTCGGGATCACCGCGGTCAAGAACGCCTGCAAGTTCTAGGAGCACTCCATGCTGATCGCCCTTGCGGCACTGCTCGCGCAGTTCGCGGTGATTCTCACCCATCGCCGGGTCAACAAGGTCCGCACCCGCTCTGACCCTCCCGTGCTGTACACCGTGCTCAGCCTGTTCGGGATCGTAGCCGGCTGGCTCAGCATCGGGCGCCCGGAAATCACCTGGTCCACAAGCGTGCTCGTGCTCCTCAGCGGCCTGCTCATCACAGCCGAAGCAGCTGACGCCACAGCGAAGCTTGGAGCCCCCCGCTGGGTACCGAACGCTGTATGCGTCCTGTGCGGAGCAGCCTCCACCACCTGGCTGCTCTCAGAGCCACTTCCCTACCTCTGACCACTCCCCCGGCCCGCCGCACATGCGGCGGGCCAGCTTCATTTGCGGCGGGCGGAAGCATCCTCCAGTTCGAGCCGTGCTAATGCGAGCGGAGTCCTAGGCGGGTTTTCAAATGATCTTGCCTGGTGGAACATTTGAAGTCACCGTCGGGGCAGGCCTGCTGCCTGGGCGAGGAAGAGGACAACGCCGAACTGCCGAAAGCAGTCTGGCACCGGTCTCCGTGCACGTTCCGGTTTCCGTGCAGCCGAGCTGTGAGCGCCCGGCACGGCTCCGCGTCTCAGCTGTCCCCTGTCAGAGGGCTGTGGACCACCGTTCCATCGCGTGCTCGGCGAGGAACCGGACCGTGCGGAGATCAGCAGCAAGGTCCCTTGCTTCCCGGCTGTAGGGCGCGAGGAGCGGCAGCCCCTTCGGGCCACCGCCTTCCTTCATATGAACGATCCTGTTCCTGATGCCGTACAAGCGTGGGGAGACATCGCTGCGGTAGTCATGACCAGCGAGGAGTCCGCCGGACGCATCGCTTGCAAGCGCCTGGACGTGCTGGATGACCTGAGTGCTGCTCATCGTCGCGAAGAGGTCGCTGTAAGACAAGAGATGTGCGAGTTGCTGCGGTGTCACGACGGAGTCGATGACGGTGTCCAGGACATGAGGACTGCGGCGGGATCACGGTACGAGTCGTCGAGGCCGAGGATGGAACCCTCACGCTCTTGAAGGCACCGGACTGGGGCGGTTCCGTGAGCGTCACCTTCGACCTCACCTGAGGTCAGCTCACCGGGCGAGGGCGTACAGCACCAGGGCCTGCTTGGTCATGAAGCATTACTGCACCAGCGCCGAAGAGACGTCGGCCCTGGCGGCGACCGCCCTCACGCCGTTCGACGACTTCTGCGCGAGGGCGAGTCGTGTCCAGACTATGTACTGTCAGCTGGCTGGTCGTCCTGCCATACCCATCGACCCGCGGTATCGGGGGCGTAGATGCTGCTACCGCCAGGATATGCGCAGCCGTCATTCGGTATAGCGGTCCAGGGGTCCTCCTCTGTGAGGGTGACCGCGGTGGCCTTCCCGTCGAGCGGTCCGCCGTGCAGTTCGACTGTGATCGTCACGATGTTGTCGTCGCTCATACTGCTCACCTTCCCCGATAGGTACAGACCAATGAGGATGGCTTGCCGATCCGCTGGGTGGCCGCCTGACGCAGACGGCTCGTCATTTTGACTGCCAGCCCGACGTGAGCACTAACGTGACCCGAAAGTTGTTCATGCTTGAACTTCTAGTCGGCCGCAGTGAGCTAAGCGGGCATATTCCCCAAAACAGGAAGAAAGCGACGCCCTCTAAGGGCCCTTACGCGGCCGACGACGGAGGGCCCGGTGTCTTCGGATGTCCGTCGAGGAGTGAGGCCGCCAGAGCGGCGTACAGGCGTTTTTGCTCCCCGTGGTGGCGAATCATGCGCCCGACTGATCCGTCTCGCTGAAGGTGAACCATGTCGGGGCCGTGAGCAGCGATGGTTCAGATGGAGCGACACGAGGTGCGGCTGGCGTCCCGCTTAATCTGAGTTCCGAGCGCCCGGACGTGCCTCGCGTTCGGCGGCGAACTCGTCGAGAAGCTGGAACAGGACCTCGATCGCGCGCATTCGTCCCCGGGTAGCAGGTCGGTGATGTTGTTCCAGCCCTCCGGGAGCGCGATGTGCAGGACCTGTCCTAGCCAGGCCTGGTCGCAGTTGCGGCCGCGGCGGGTGACGAGCCACTCGTGCCAGCCAGTGAGCCCCTGTCCGCCGTGGCGTATCGCGTGCTGGTCGTAGCCGGTGAGGAAGGCGGTCAGCTGGTGGAATGACGAGACTGTGCTGACGAACATGCCGGGGCGCTTGCCGACGCAGGCGAAGTACTCGCGCTCGCTCATTATGTAGGGGGCGGTGAGCACGATGGCCACGTGGAGGTCTGTGACTGTGCAGTCAGCCCAGCCTTGTCCGTCGAGGCGCCAGTCAAGGCGCAGACCGATCGTCACGATGAATTCCCGTCCAGCTGAACTCCGGCAGCGCGGATGCCCGGGCAACGGAGAGTCACGCTGCTGTCTTCGATGCCGTCGAGGTGGGTCAAGCTAGGTCAAGGCCAAGGCTGCCGTCACCACGATTCCCCGGTGCTGCCGCCACCTCGACGGTGTGCGCGATCATGCGGAGCTGTGGATGAACCACGGCACTCACGCAGACGGCGCGGACTCCACCACCGCCTGCTGCATCCTGCCCCACTCCCCCGGCCATCCGAGCACTGTCTGGACACGCATGATCTGGTTCTCACGTGCACCACGGAGTACCTCGCGGCCGCCGAACTCCTACTGCACCAGGCTAGGCTCGGCGGCCTTCTCCGTAGCAGCGATACCGTCACCGAACCGGTCCCCCGGCGCTCCCCCGGGCGTATACGTCGAGACCCTCGACATCCTCGACGCCGCTCCGCTGTCTCATGTGCGGCGCGTTGAGCGTACGGCACATGCGTCATGGCCTTCGACGCCGCCTCAACGAGATCTCCTTGTGCACCAACGCCAACCGCTGGGTCGGCGAAGCCACCATCCCAGCGCCATCGAACACAACATCCGCGCCCGCGAGAACACCAACCAGCCGTGCTCCATCTAGCCGCAGCGAAGCCGGGCCCCGCTCCGTTGGGGATGCAGGGGCCCATCGTCCTCTGGTGGAACAGCCAGCTTCCTTCGGCCTGACAGCCCACGTGTCTGAGGGCTCCCGAGTATCGATCGCCCAGCGTGCTCTTGCCATTCGTCACACGTTCACTGTCCCTGGAGGGGGGCCTGTGGGAGGAAGGGGCTTATGGAGAAGGGGTTCTCGCGGTGAACTCGGGAGGTGTGTTCGGACGCGTGTCAGTCGAGGCCGTCAGCGGGCGCACTGCCGCTTTCGTTGACGGGGTGCCGGGTCGTCTTGCATGTGGGGCCTCGGTATTACGCCGTAATACTGGCCCGCTGACGGGCTCTCAGAGTATTAGCTAACGTGTCCTTGATGAACATGATCTCTGTCGTTAGTAAGGTATGCGCATGACTTCACCTGACGCAGCCGACCGCGAGAAGGTCGTTTCCAAGCTGCCCCCCGCGCTCCAGCAAGCCCTGAAGGTCCGCGCAGCCCAACACGGCACTGACATCCAGCATGCCGTCGAAGCGGGAATCACCGCATGGCGCCGACTCGGAGCCAACCTCCCCGCCGCCGACACCGGAGGCGCCAAACCGTTCGCCACCTTCCTCCCGACAGGCCAGTGGGACGAGTTCCGTGAGGCCTGCGCCTCCCGAGGAGTCTCACTCATCCAGGGACTCACGCAGTCCGTACTGTTCTGGCTCGACACCAACCCAGCCCCCGGTGTCGTCCGCCCCGAGCACCCCAAGCGCATCATCATCTGCAACCAAAAGGGCGGCGTAGGCAAGACCGCGCTCGCCGCCGGCGTCGGTGAAGCCTTCGCTGAGGACAGCGACCAGCTGCACCCCGTACGCATCTCCAAGCACTTCGCCGCAGCGCTCCTCGAGCCCGACACGGAACCGGCTTCTCCCCTCGACTACGAGGACCTCCCCGGGCTCGGACTCCGCGTGCTCCTCGTCGACTTCGACCCGCAGTGCCACCTCACCAACCAGCTCGGGCACGAGCCGCTGCCCATCGAGGGAGACTCCCTCACCAAGCACATGGCAGGTGAGGCGAAGGGCGAACTCAAGGACCTCATCGTCCCCATCGAGGACTCACGCTTCGGCGACCGGCTGCACCTGCTGCCGGCGTGCACCGACGCCTTCCTCCTCGATGTGAAGCTCTCCAGCGTCCGCGCCCGCGAAGCAGCCCTCGAACGCGTCCTGGGAACGGTCGAAGGCGACTACGACGTCGTCATCATCGACTGCCCCCCGAGCCTCGGCCTCAGCATGGACGCCGCCGCCTACTACGGACGGCGCCGCGACGGCGAAGCCCCCGGAAACTCCGGCATCCTCATCATCGTCCAGGCCGAGGACAGCTCCGCCGACGCCTACGGGCTCCTCACCAACCAGATCGAGGACCTCCGCGGCGACATGCACCTCGAACTCGACTACCTCGGCATCGTCGTCAACCACTACGACGCACGCCGCGGCTACATCGCCACCTCCTCCCTCCAATCATGGATCGACATAAAGGACCCTCGAGTCGTCGGTGTCATCGGAGACCTCAAGGAGCAGAAGGAAGCCGTCCGTCTCAAGCGGCCCCTCCTCGCCTACGCCCCCCGCTGCGACCAGGCCGTCGGCATGCGCGCACTCACCAGGGAGATCTCATGAGCAAGGCAGACACCCTGCGCGCGAGTGCGTCCTTCGGACAAGCCAGGGGAGGCATTAGCGCCCGTCGCGCCGCGATCGAAGCCGCCGCCGCCGCCCCCACCGACGGCGCTCCCCCGCCCCTCAAGCTGCCTGTGGACGTCATCAGCCTCAACCCGGCCAACCCCCGGGAAGAACTGGGCGACCTGACCGACCTCGGAGCGAGCCTCCGCGACCACGGGCAGAAGACCGCCATCAGCATCATGAGCCGGTTCGCCTACCTGGAGGGCAACCCCGACCGGAAAGATGACCTTGAGGAGGGGACCAAGTACGTCGTCATCGACGGCAACACTCGCCTCGCCGCCGCCCGCGAAGCAGGCCTCACCGAGATCAAGGTGATGCTGGACGACGAACTCGGCAGCAACCCGGACGAGATCCTTGAATCCGCATTCGTCGCGAACATCCACCGCCAAGACCTCGACCCCCTCGACGAAGCAAGGGTCCTCAAGCAACTCCTTGAGATCCACAAGACACAAGAGGCGCTCGCCGCCCGCCTTCACCGATCGCAAGGGTGGGTGTCACAGCGCCTGGCACTCCTGAGCTTGACGCCGGAGCTGAAGGAGAAGCTCCAGTCCGGTGAGGAGTCCGCAGCGCTGCTGCGGCGTGTAGGGAAGAAGAAGCCCGAGGAACAGGAGGAGCACCTTCGCCAGCTCAAAGCGAAGGAACAGAGGGCTCCACGGAGGAACGCAGCACCGAAGCCCTCGGCGATCCCGGCTCCCGCTCCCCCAGCCCGGGATCATTACGCCGTAATGACGCCCGCCTCCGAGAGTGATGACAATGTGGGCGCCGGAAACCTCGCAGACGAACCCTCAGACGCGAAGCAGGGGCCCCGCGACAGCGAAGAAGCATCTCCTCCCGGGCAGTCCCGGCTGCAGGGAGAAGCCCTCATGGACGCTGCGTTCGACAAACTCGACGCCGAGCAGCGAAGTGCATTCATCCTCCGCTACTTCCAGCGCAGCGCTGGGGTCGAGGCCGTTACTGCAGACATGCGAGGCAACCTCCCTACTGAGGCGCGAAGCTCACTCGCAGACATCCTCCAGCAGGTTGCGACAGGCCTGCGCGCGGACAGGTAGCTCGGCGGGACGGGCAAAGCGCTCAGAGGGTCCGAGATGGCGGGCTCCACCGGCATGGGGCCCGCCATCGGTGTGTCAGACCAGCGGGGGACTGCTCACCGAGGGCCCTTCCACCCGATCCTTGGCCGCCCGGCCCGCCTCCATAGAGCGGAATTATTACGCCGTAATGACGTGCACCGTGCCAGCTGCCACGTGCAGGAGGGGGGTGGACGACGTCACCTGCGCCGCCGCTCTCACCCACGCCGCCGTCACCTTCGCCGCGGTCATCACCATCACCGCCACTGTGGCCAGCGCCTTCGCCACCCTCCTGACCTGACCGTCATGCAATCGCAGGCTATCGACCCGACTGCGCTCAACTACTTGCCAGATACGCCTGAAGCTCGCAGACCTGAGCTGACCTGCACTGGGGGACCAGGAGTACCGAGCGGCTCGTGGTCCTGGAAGTCGAGGGGGAGTTGGTGGACGGTGTCCTCGGCGGGCGGGAGGCGTTCCGCGCGCAGGGCGAGGGTGCGTACGCGGGCGCGCTGGAGGCCGAGGCCGGTGAGGAGGGCCCTGCTGGCCGACCTTGCGGCACATGCCCGCCAAGCCCGGAGACACGATGTGCTGAGCAGAGCGGCATACCGAGCGCATGCCGCCGCCGGTCGGTACCCGGGGCATGCTCGGCACCCACCGTCGCGGACTGCGCGGGCCGGGCGGGGCCGCCCGGCCCGCCCTCATAGAGCGGAAGTATTACGCCGTAATGACGTGCACCGTGTCAGCAGCCACGTGCAGAGAGGGAGTGCCAAGCCCGAAGGGTCCAGAAGGGGCACGATGCCGGAGGCGGGGTGGTGACGAGAAGGGCCTCCGGCACCGGTGACGAGAAGTGCGCCGCGCCCCGAAGAGGCACGGCCCAGAGCGGCCGCGATCCTGCGCCTACGCCCCACGCCTTTGGTCCGGATCCACTGGCACCCCTAGGTGGCCCACCCTGGTCCTGCCCCGGGCCCAGCAGTCCCCCGGGTGGATCTCGGTGGCGGGGCCCCGGCTGCCATCGCCGCGTACGTCATCGATCCGGGCTGTAGCCGGTGAGCCAAGATTTCGGAGTCGGGCTGCAAGACGCGGGTTCGCAGGAAGAGGGCGACGCTCTCGGGGTCGCGGGCCCTCACCGAGCTGGAGACCCTGCGCGGTCCGGACGGCCGCGCCATCGAGGGCGACCCCGGCCCCGTGCGTCCGGTGCCGTGTCGAGACCACCTACCAGTCCACCGACGGTGCCAGGCCCTGCCCGGCAAAGGAGGCGTACGTCGCGAGCACTAGCATCGGCCCGCCGCCAGCCCATAGGGCGAGCTGGGTTCCCTGGGGCTGCCGGGGACAGGAGCAGGATCTGGATGTAGCTGACACGCACGCACCGCATACTCATCGGGGTCGTCGTCGCGGGTGCGGTGGTCATCGCCGCGATCGGGTTCGCGGGTTCCTACGCCGCCGTGCGCGAACTCGCGGAGGAGAAGGGCTTCGAGTCGTTCTCCCTGGTCTTCCCGATCGGCATCGACGCGGGCATCTGCGTCCTGCTCGCCCTGGACCTCCTGCTGACCTGGATGCGGATCCCGTTCCCGATGCTGCGCCAGACGGCGTGGCTGCTGACGGCCGCGACGATCGCGTTCAACGGCGCCGCCTCCTGGCCCGATCCGCTGGGCACCGCGATGCACGCGGTCATCCCGGTGCTGTTCGTCGTCTCCGTCGAGGAGATCGGGCACCAGCGGACGGGGGAGTGGGAGGCGGAAGCTGAGCGCCCGGTCGCGGTGCACGAGGTCTCAGCGGGCGGGCTCGGCGGCACCGTTCAGCAGGCCGCGCCGGCGGGACCGGAGTCGTCCTCCCTGCCGTGGACTACGCGGCGGCCGCCGAGGGGTACGTCGCTCAGTGCGGGCATTTCCCGACGTCGAGCAGTTCGGGCCCTCCTCGCTCAGTACGACGTCGTCGAGCCCTCGACACGCGAGCCGCTGTTTGGAGTGCTGCTGGACCCCGCACTCGACAAGCTCTGGATCAAGCCCCACGAGAGCTTCATCCCCAGCGACCAGGCCGCCACGAGCGGAGACGACGATCCCCACCGGGCCCGAGTCCGACGCCGAGGTGCTGTTCGTACCGGGCGGCGGGACCAGCGCCTAGTTCGACTGCGAACTCAAGGCGCCCGTGGAAGGCGCGGCGCAGGCCAAGCCGGGAGAGTCGGAATCCTGGAAGGGAGCGTCTGGGGACACTGCACCCGATGGCGGACGATCCCGACGGCTGGCCGGGCGGGGGAGAGGCACCGCGTCGTACAGATGCGGATCCCCGAGGGTGAAGAGTCCGACGAGGCGTCGCCCCTCAACGGCCGCCGCGAGTAGGCACAGCCCACTCCGGGAACCGCTGGCCGGGGGAGCAGTGTGAGAGATTGCGATGAGCACCTCGTTGGGGGGAGGCATGGGGCGGGCCCCGAGGCACCGGGGCCAACTGCGACCACCAGCGGGCCGGGGAGCAGCTCGGGGGACGGAAGACCGCAGGCGCTCTTGTCGGCACCCCTCTGGGCCCGCAGGCGTGCCGCTCGGCGTCATCCCTGCCTTCGGGTCAGCTGCTCCACGGCCGCGGCGAACTCGCTACGCTCGTCAACCTCCTCGACGTCCATCAGCTGCTAGAACATGGCCTTGACGGTGACCGTCGGGTCGCTGATCGAGGCCTCGATCAGCGGTCTGTTCAACGTTTCGTAGCCGGTGGCGAAGCCACCGTGGTAACGGCAGAGCTGACGGAACTCGGCGCAGGCCAGGCAGCTGCCCCAGTCACCTGCCTCGTACGGCTATATCTCCGTGGTCATACCCGAGGTCGCGACCAGCTCCAGAGCGGCCTGCAGCCGGGCGACGCCGAGGAGACGCTGGGACCAGTCCTCAGGCAGAGCGCATCTGCAGGGCGAATGCGGCCGCGACGGCGGGCAGGTGCGCGATTGGTCGCTTCCACAGGTCGTTCGCGACCTTGAGGGGGTCGTTGTTCTGCGTCACCATGCCACCTCCTTCTGCGGCGTGATGAGAAGGCCGTTCGTGCGTGTCTCGATGCGATCGATGTACTCGTCCAGGTCGAAGTCCGCGTCCGCGCGGAGGTCCTTGGCCGGGCGAATCCAGTCGGTCAGGTCGGCCACCTCGCGGGCTGCCCGGAGGGCATCGTCCTCGGACGGGAAGGCGGCCAGAGCCATGCCTGAGTGGTGGCCGAGCCGCCAGGGGCTGGCCATCCCGTCACCCTCCTCGCGGTGCTGAACTGGCAGTTCGTAGACGTGCAGGCCGGGCACCGGCTCCACCGCCGGAAGCGAGAGCGTGCCACCGGTCCCGGTCAGCGCGATCTCGTACGGGGCGACCGGCAGCAGGACGGGGTCCGGGTCGACAGCGGGGCGGGTGAAGCGGACCGGCTTGCCCAGCACGCGGGCGTAGCGGATCTCGGAGCAGGTGGAGTCCCCGACGTAGTCGCCGACGACCAGGACCTCGTCGGCCAGGCGGATCCTCGCGCGGTGTAGTTCGCCCAGCTCGGCCTTGAGGCGCTCGGCCCGGGCGGGGTCCGCCCACAGCGGGTGGGGCTGCTTCAGGTCGCACCCGGGCCTGACGACGATCCGCCCGGCCGCGGACTCCTGGACCTCCGCCTCGGTCATCTCCGCCATGAAGCGCATGGAGCCGCAGATGGCGACCACGACCGGGAGCCCGAGGTCCCGCTTCGCAGCGGCAAGCCGGGACTCACGGGTGCGTAACTGCTCAGTGAGCATGCGGAGTTCTCCCTACTGGGTGGGTGAGATCGGGGGGGGAATCGGGGCTCGGCAGGTCGGGCAGGGGTTCTCAGGAGCTGGTCAGCCGGTTCAGGGGCCACTCAGGCACCGCGCGCGCGATGGTCAGCGTAGGTGTTGGTCTGCTGACTGTGCTCGGGGCCAACGCTGACGCTGCCGACGGCGCCCGAGGTCGTCCAGGAGCTTGCAGGCCTCGCGGGAAGGTGGTGAAACGCTGCTCGCGTGCGACGTACCGTCCGACCTTTCCGTCAGGGCCGCCGGTCCGGAAGGCGTTCTCGGTGGCGTAGGAGCCGCGCTTGGCGTTGCGCGGGATACGGGTGGTTACGGCTACCGGCCTTCCTCGTCCTGGTCGTGTTGGCTCGATGTGAACTGTCGCCCAGGTCAACGCGTTTCACGTCGCCGAGGTAGTTCTCCACGGCCGGCAATAGGGGATGGTCTGTGGTCCGGGTCCGCAAAGGATACGTCCCGCTCAATCCATTCAGACAGCAGTTCGCAGGGGCCACCCTGCCTGACCGCGCTGATGGCCAGCCCCGTCAGCCCCGTCAGCCCCAGTCAATCCCATACCCAGCGGGGCGGAGGGCGGCGGGACGGGGTGAGGCTCATCATGAGCTGTCGCCGACCAGCTCGATGCGCTGAGGGGTGTCTTCAGGCACGGCGTGGATGTCCGTAGACGTCCAGCGCCCGACGTGGTCGTCGTGGAAGCATCCGGGCGGCTGGCCTCTGGTCCTTGTGCGGGGAACCATGCTTCGAGGCGCTTGGCGATGGTGGGGACGTCGAGGAGGTCCTGGGCGACGTCCTCGACGAAGGGGCCGGCGATCGAAGCAGGCGGCGGGAGTGTGCTGGGGCTGAGGCCGTTGAAGCGAAGGAATGTGCGGGTTGCGAGCCAAGCGGTGGGCTTGTTGCCATCGATCAGCGCGTGATTACGGGCCACCGCGTGAAGTAGCGCGGCTGCCTTCCTGTGGAGTGTGGGATACAGCTCGGCCCCGAACATGTGGGTTCGGGGCCGTCCAATTGCTGAGACCGGTAGGCCCATGTCGCGCACGCTGTGATCGGTTCCGTTGACAGCACGGCTGATGGCCAGGATCTCGTCGATGTGCAGGTAGCGCACCTCGGTCACTTTAGGTATCCCAGGATCTCCGCATCTCTTTCCGTGAGTTCGGCCAGGACGTCGTCGACTTTCAGCTCGGCTCGGTCCTGCGCTTCCTGAATCGCCTGGATGGCCAGCTCCTGCTTGCTACGTCCCTCACGGCGGGCACGCTGAGTCAGCTTCGCATCGAGGTCTTCGGGCAGTCGCAGTGTGACACCGGGTCACGGACCGATGCCGAGCTGGGGGCCGGGCCGGTCACGCGGCGGCCGAAGGACTGGCAGTGAACGGGGCGGTCGGCGCCGACCTGGGGGATCTCCGGCGCGAATGCCGTACTGGGCGAAAAGTAAGCGGCCAAGCTGCCACGCCAGCCTGCTCGCGGCGACCCTAGGCGTTCACGCTCGAACGCCTGCGCTGAAACTCCGAGGGCGAATACGCTGACCCGTAGACCGCACCGACATGGAGTGTGCGGGACAGGCCCGGTGCCTTACAGGCTTGGTCCTGGGATGGAGTACGACCGGGTTCGCAGCAGCCCCGGCAGCCGGCGCGGCCGCCCGGGCTGTTCCTGTACGCATAGGCTGCCGCTGCCCCTGATTCTTCCCGCGCAGGTGCATGAGAAAGACGGCCGAAGGGCCACCAGCTGTGCTGGGTGTCAAGCGGTCGCGGTAATCCGCAAGCACGGCGAAACCGAGGCGACGCTGCGCTGGCTGCGGCACCTGTTCGTCAACCGGGCCAACCTGCACGCCCGCCTTGCGCAAGCCGACAAACGCCCCACAGCGTGCTGCGGCGCCGTGCGGGCGGCGAGTCCGTCGAGCAGATCCAGCCCGACCTGTTCATTATCCCGGCAAGCGAAAGGGGCACGCCCCCTCCGCCGCCAGCATCTACTCGGCATCGAGGTCGCCGCCGCGGTGGTGGTCCTGGTGCGGCTGGTCGCGGAGATCAAGGGCTGTGAGCCGGACGAAGCCAAGGAACGCGGGGCGCTGAAGTTCATCGCGATCAGGTTCTTCGCGCTTGGCCCGTACGTCCGCGACCTGTTCGGCGGGGGTCGGCATCGTCCTGGTCTGTTCGTCGCGGACGCCGCGGAGACCAAGCTGTGCGCCTGGCTCTCGGTTTCCACCTTCGTCGGCCTGCTCGCGTTCGCCGCGTCAGCTAGACCTGGGTCGACCCGGTCGCCGGCTTCGTGATTGCCGTCTTCGCGATCATGGAGGGCAAGGAAGCCTAGGAAGGCGAGCTCGTGTGCTGCTCGTCACCCTGTCCTGGTGCGAGGAGCGGCCCAGGCGCGGGGCGGAACAGAACAGCGCAGCAGTAGCAGGGCCCCTGCTGCGGCGCCGACACCGTCCGAGAGCTGCTGTCGCAGGACGCGGTTCTCCACCATCGACTGGTGCAGCGCGCCGACCAGCGCCTCGATGTCGGCCTTGAGCTGAGCAATCTCTCCGGCGTCCCGCAGCCCGCAGCTCCTTGAGGCGGCCGATCGGCCGACACAGCCTTTGTTCGGTGTCCGGCACATTCCCCGCGGGCGCGGACCTCGTTGTAGAAGGCGTTTTCGAGGTCGGTAGGGCGCTGAGTGAGCGCATAGCGGGGAACCTGGGCCTCGGTGGCGAGGGCGACGATCGTCAGCGCGCCGTTGGAGCGCTCGGGCCTGCCGCCCAAGGCGCGGTCCCTCGCGGCGCGGATGCGTCCGCGCTCATCAAGGGCAGGGCTCATGCGATCGGCTTCTGGTCATGGATGGGCCGGACGACCACAGTCTGGGCCAGTCCCGAGGGCGTTCGTCCACCAGCTCATCTTCGACGGACACACCCGGAGGTGTGCGTCAAACCCAACGCTTTGGGCGTTGGCCTCAGTCCGGGCGAGGGAACATGCGTTCGACGGCGGTCATCAGTGCGGCGCGGCGGGCGGTGATGGAGGGATCCACGGCCTGGTCTGCGGCAGCGGCGGCGATTTCGGGCTGACCTGGTCATGGCGATCTGGTTGATCAGGGCGAGGATGTCGACCGGGCCCCAGGCCGGGTCGAGCAGCCCGGTGCGCTGAGCGTCGCGGAGTTTGTCGACCTTGCCGACGAGAGTGGCCTGGAGGCGGCTGGTGGTATTGCCTGCGGATTCGGCTAGTGGTCGAAAGACCGAGCACCGGCTGCGTATGCGGGCTGCGCCGGCTGCGTATGCGGGCTCAAGTGGTCCTGGACGCGGCGCGTGGGCGCTCCGAAGCGGAACGTCTTGGGCGGGTACGTGGTGAACGCCTCGCGGTCGGCGCGCTCGATCGCGTCGTCGATCTCTCCGGCCAAGGTCTACTTGCCTTCGTCCAGGACGGCGTCGCCACGCTTGATGTGACGGGCCGGGTTCAGGCCTCTCGATCAGGTCGACCGCCCACAGCATCTGCGGGTGCCCTCCGGCTTCGCCGGACCGGGAGGAGGTCCGGGAGGAAACCCGCCGGGCTGCGGCTTGCCCGAGGCGGCGTACGGTACGAAGTCGAGCGGGCTCTCGCCCGGGCTCGGGTAGACGACACAGTCGGAGAGCACGGCAAGCGGGTAGAGCCCGGTCATCTTCGCCAGGTTGTTGAGCTTGCGGTGCATGTTGACCCGGGTCTTGCCGATGACGGCGCCTCGGATGTTCGGGGCGCCGCGTGGGCCGGGACAGGGCCGGCCACGTCTCGCTCTTCTTGTAGTGCTGCCCTGGGGCGCTCGCGGAACTTGCCGACGCCGCCCTTCACCGTGGCGCTGACGCCGTCACAGGACTGCAGGCCCAGATCTTTCTCTTCGTGGTGCTCCATCGCGGCCAGGAACTCGGCGTCGGAGAGGTCCCCGGAGCCGTGCGGGAAGCGCGAGTCGGTCGCGGGCCCGGATGCCTCTTCGCCACCGGTCGCCGCGACGACATCGCCGCCCGGGCCGGCCGCACAGGCGCGACCGGAGCCCGGGCAGGGGCGGTCGCCATCCCCGGCTGCGCGACGGCCGGGCCGGTGGACATCTCGGGCGCCGCCGCCCCGCGGGTGGCGGCCGAACCCGGGTCCCCACTCGTGCCCGTCTCTCGGACGGAGCGCGGTACCCGGACAGCCACGATGAGGTGCCATCACCCAGTACGACGGCGCCCGGGAGCTGGTTCTCCGCCTCGATGCCCCTTCAGACTCGGGTCATGGTCGAGGAGTAGCCGCCCCCGCCGGGGTAGACCCAGTCACCGGTCGCCTTGGTTCCCGCGGCGTTGAACTTCCCCTCGAAGTAGGCGGGGCTTCCCTTCTCACCGGCCCAGATGGTGAGTTTGTCGTCGACCAGTTCGTACACGTAGTCGAAGGTGTTGCCCTGGGAGTCGTAGTACCTGGAGACCACGTCCTTTCCGGATTCCTCACCGAACGGACGCAGGTGGCCGATCAGTTCCATGCCGCTGACCTGCTCGCCGCCCTGGGTCAGGTCCACGTGCTGGATCAGAAAGAAGCCACCGGGCATCCATTCGTACCGGACGGTCCCCTCGGCTCCGCCGGTGACCGTCCAGGTGCCGACCAGCCGGTCCAGGGCCTTCAGCTCAGCGCTCGGCGTGTTCGTCTCGGACATGTCTGTCTCCTCGAAAGGTCTTTTCCGGATACCACTTGCTTGCGTTCCCGCCCATCGGGCAACGAGGCTCCGTACGGGTGGTCAGAAGACTGGACCCCGGGGGAAGGCAGGCTCGGTGGCCTCCTGGGCCGGAAGAATCGCAGCACCGGGCTTGGAAAACGGGCTACGCGGTCCTACGCTGCACGGTCCGCGAGAACTCGCGACGCCGACATGCCGTGTCACCGTCCGACAGAACCCTTACGCGTTCAGCCGCACTGGCCGGTCGAATACCGGATCGGATAGTTCCGGCCGCAGAGGCGCGAGCGACCGGGGAACCGCTCGGTCGCTCGGTCGCTCGCGCGCGTACCCCCTGCGACCAGGGAAAAGAGGTCACCCAGTGCCCGTAGCGACTCAAGCGACCCAAAGTTCGGTATATGAGGCCGTTCTGCGTGTGCAAGCGTGCGTCATATACAGGTGAGTCGAGTCGCTTCAGTCGCTGCCGGCTGTCGGACGCCCCTCCGAACTGGCGCTTTGTCGATTCAGAGGTACGGCGACCCAAAGGACTCGGTCGCTACGGAAACTGAACGCGTGAGTAGAGGCTTCTCCGGCATCAATACGGTGCAAGATTCGGGAAGAGGAAGCTCCGCACAGGCCGGATGTTTTCGCTAATCTGTGTTGGTCGGTGGGTCGCTTCAGTCGCTACGGGGGAACGGTGTATGGCTCCTGAGCTGCGCGTTCGGGGATTCTCCACCGTACGCCCCGGATCCGTCCTTCCGGCTGCGCCGCGGTCCGTGGACATTGCCCGGTGGTGCGCGGAACAGGGCTGGCCGGTCCATCCGTTGGCCGTCGGCCGCAAGACGCCGGCAGGCAACTGCGGGGCCTGCCGGGCCCCAGGTCACACACACTCGGGCTGTCCCTGCCCGGCGAGGGGGCGCTGGTGTCATGGTTTCCGGGCGGCCACGTGTGATACCGGCAGGATCGTCCGGTGGTGGGGGAGCATGCCGGAAGCGGGAGTCGGTGTCTCCTGCGGCCCCGCCGGGCTGGTGGTCATCGACATCGATGCCCATGGGCAGAGCCTGCCCGATCGCGACTGCCTGCTGCCGGGCATTCCCATACCGCCGCAGGTCGATCTCACGGGCCTCGCCAACGGCTATCACACTCTGGCCCTCCTGGCGGCCCTGCGGGGCGCCCCCGACCCGGCCGACGACGAAGACACCCTGCGGGTGCGCACCCCTTCAGGCGGCCTCCACGTCTGGTACCGGGCTCCCGACGCCCGACCGTGGCAGAGTTCCGCCGGCTCGGGCGGCGGACGGGCCCTTGCGTGGCAGGTGGACGTCCGCGCCCATGGTGGATACATCGTCGCCCCGGGGACCTGGACCCGTGCCGGGACCTACCGGGCACTGGGCACCTGCCGGAAGCCTGCGGTGCTTCCTGCGTGGCTGGCCGAGGAGCTGGAGCGTACGGGTCACCTGCCTCGGGAGAGCCCGCCCGGTCCCCGGGCGGCCCCGCCCAGGGCCCGCCAGGCCGTCGCCGCCGCGGGCGGTGGTAGGCAGGGCGCTCTCAGCATGCTCGGTTCGGTGCTGGCCGAGGTGGCCGCATGCGCGGCGCATACGGAAGGCACCGGCTTCTCGGAGAAGCTCAACCGGGCCTCCTACACCGCTGGCGGACTGGTCACCGCCGGGTTCCTCACCCATGAACAGGCCGAGCGGATCCTGCAGGACGCCGCGGCCGGAGCCCGGCCGGGGCAGGGCAGGAGAGCCGCTGGGATCATCCGCAGCGGGATGTCGGCCGGTGCGCGCCGTCCGCTGTACCTGAGGAGACAGGGATGACTCCCCGAGGCGGTTCGCCGTCCGGCTTCGACGCTCACGCCGTGGCAGCTCAGATCATCGCGCGGTCCACCTCTGCCGGGCCTCGGCCTGCTGGAGAGATTCCGGGTCATGCGGCTGCGTCTGCGGGCCCGGAGCAGGTGTCGGGGGTGGGTTTGTTACCGGATTCGTTGACGGATCGGGGGAACGCGAAGCTGTTCGTGCGGTTGTATGCGCAGGACTACCGGCATGTGACGGGGCTGGGGTGGTACCGGTGGGACGGCACGCGGTGGCAGAGCGATGAGGACGACACGGTGCTGTGGGTCGCGGGTGAGATGGCGGAGAGTATCGCCGCGACCGATCCGCGGGGGGTGTATTCCGATGCGGCGCTGCGCAAGCACCGGCGGCGTGCGCTGAGCACGTCGGGGATCAACGCGTTGCTGAGCCAGGCGAGATCGGCGCCGGGGATGCTGCTCAGCGCGGGGGCGCTGGACGCGGACCCGTACATGCTGTGCACGCCGGCGGGGGTGGTGGACCTGCGGTCGGGGAAGCTGCGGGCCGCGGACCCGGACCGGGACTTCCATTCCCGCTCGACCTCGATCGGCCCCCGGCAGATGCCGACGCCGCGCTGGGATCTCTTCCTGACCGACACGTTCGGGGACGACGAACAGGGCCGGGAGATGATCCGTTTCCTGCATCTCCTGCTCGGCTACTCCCTCACCGGTGACGTCGGGGCGCAGGTCATGCCGTTCCTCTTCGGATCGGGCAAGAACGGCAAGTCCGTGCTGCTGGACGTCCTGATCAAACTCCTGGGCGACTACGCGGACGCCGCGCCGCCCGGTTTCCTGATGGCCCGTCCCTTCGAGGGACACCCCACCGACCTCGCCGAACTCCACGGCCGCCGGGTGATCGTGTGTTCCGAGGTCAAGCCCGGTGACCGTTTCGACGAGTCCCGGGTGAAACTCCTGACCGGCGGCGACCGCATCAAAGCCCGCCGGATGCGCCAGGACTTCTTCTCCTTCGCACCCACCCACAAGCTCTGGCTCCTGGGCAACCACCGCCCCGAAGTCGGCACCGGCGGCTACGCCTTCTGGCGCCGGATGCGCCTGATCCCCTTCAACCGCGTCGTCTCCGACCACCAGAAGATCGACAACCTCGCCGACATCCTCGTCACCGAAGAAGGCCCCGGCATCCTCAACTGGCTCATCACCGGAGCCCACCACTACCTCAACAGCCCCCGCGACCTCACCGGCCCCGAAACCGTCCGCATCGCCACCACCGCCTACGCCGAAACCGAAGACCACACCGGCCGCTTCCTCACCGAACGCTGCACCTTCCAGCCCCACCAACGAGTCGAACAGGCCCGCCTGTACCACGCCTACACGGCCTGGTCCCGGCACGAGGGCATCACTCCCGCCTCGTCCCGCGCCTTCGCCGCCCGCATCCGGGAAACCGTCGGACTGGCGTCACCGAAGGAGATGCTGCTGTCGAACCAGCGCAAGTACTACCCCGGCATCGGACTCCTGGCTACCCAGGAGGAGGCGGAGTGAGTGCTCTGATCGACGGGGATGAGATCAGTGAGGAAGCGGAGCTGGTCTGGCTGGAGGACATCTCGATCCTGGACTACGTACGACAGAGCCTGGACCGGCTCCCCAACCGGCGGGGGAGGCCCGCCTACCACCGCGACGGCCGCATGGTGGGTTACGCCGTGCTCCATTCCCGGGCCCGCCCCTCACGCACCTCCGGCACCTTCCGCCGACGCGTCTTCTGGCTCCTGCCCCACGACCGCGACACCGCCCCCCAGGGCCTCTACGCCACCGGCGCACCCGCCGAAGCCGTCGACCCCACCACCCTCGCCTCCCGCGCCAAAGGCCACAAGACCGAGCGCTCCGAAGGAGGACCCCTCTCCAACCACCCGGGCACGCCTGTGCCCGGGTGACGGGGGAGTCCCCCGCTCCGGTCAGCCGGCGAGAGCGTTGTGGGCCCGGGTGTCCTGCCGTCCGCTCGCCGTGGCGTAGCCGTCGGTGACGATGCGGTCCGCAGCCTGCTCGTAGTAGTCGTCCTGCGTCGGGATGTCGGTCGCCAGGCAGCTGACGTAGCGGTTGTACATGCAGAAGGCGGCGGCGATCAGCACGGTGTCGTGGATGTCGCTGTCCTCGGCACCCGCGGCGCGGGCAGCTGCCACCGTCTCGTCGCCGACGGGGCGTGCCGCTGTCCTCACTTCGGCGGCGATGGCGAGCAGGGCGCGCATCCGGGGGGAGAGGGGGGCGTCCTGCGGAGCGGCGAGGACGGCGGTCACCGCCTCGTGACCGCCGTCCAACTGTGCTGCTGCCGCGGCTCCGTGGGTTCCGGCACAGAACGGTGTGTCGTTCAGGTGGGAGACGTAGGCGGCGATCAGCTCCCGTTCACCCCGGCTCAGGGAGGCAGGGGCGCGCAGCAGGACGTGGGCGAGGTGGTTGAGCGGCGCGGCGGTGTCGGGCCGCTGGAACATCAGGCCCCGGATGCCGGGATGATCGTTGCCGATGGCGATGTGCGGCACAGTGCTCCTCGGGTGCGCGTGGACGAAGACGGCTTCATGTTCACGGGGGAAGCGGCCGTGCTCAACTTCCCTCGTGCGCTTGTGTGTCCGGATCCGGTGCGGCATCGGGTGGATTTCAGTTCCGTGCAGCGGGCGAGCATTCTGGGAGATGGATTCGCCCGGTGCCGCTTCTACGCTGTGACCTCAGCCGTGGAGGGGAACCTGTTGTGGCCGGCATCACTGAGTCAGCGGCTCGGGAACGGGGAGGAACGGCGGGGGGGCCGGCGGTCTGCCGACGCGGTTCGCTCCTTGTCCTGGGTGGGATCGCCGGGTACCTGCTGACCGTCGTCTCGTCCGCGGAGTCCGTAGGCCAGGCCGTGTGCGGCGCGATCGCGAAGTCATTGCTGGGACATGATCCGGAGGCTTCGGCGCTGACCTCGGTGGTGCCCGGTACGGTACTCGCCTTCGTCCCCGGTCTGGCCGGGACGTTGACCGCGTGCAACATCGCCGTGCCCGGTTCGGTCGCCCACCTCCTCCGCGACGCTGCGCAGAGCGGCGGCTCTCTCTACGGGGCGTCGGCTTCTCTCCTGCAGTCGATCGGCAACGTGCTGGTCATAGCGGTGGTGTTCTTCCCGCTGGCCTACTGCGCGGGCAGTCGCCCCGCGGCCTGGAT
This sequence comes from Streptomyces parvus, assembly GCF_032121415.1. Classification (NCBI taxonomy): domain Bacteria; kingdom Bacillati; phylum Actinomycetota; class Actinomycetes; order Kitasatosporales; family Streptomycetaceae; genus Streptomyces; species Streptomyces parvus. Next base: position 123,825 of record NZ_CP135078.1, read on the forward strand.
GACGGCTGCCCCCGGTCGATCGAGGGCGGTGACTCTGATCGTGGCGGGCACCTCCACCCTCTTGTACGGGGACGTCGAGAATCACGCGCGCCGGAAGGCCGTCCCCACGTATCCGATCGCTCCGTGGGCCACGTGACGCCTGTTTCCCTGCCGGTGGGCGGAGGATCCCATACCCCGCCCCGGGCTGCTGCGGTATCCGACTTTAGGCTGCTCATGGCCGCAGGCCCGGTGCACAGTGTCCAGTAGCGGCTGTGGCCGAGGAGGAGGCGGAGTGAGTGCTCTGATCGACGGGGATGAGATCAGTGAGGAAGCGGAGCTGGTCTGGCTGGAGGACATCTCGATCCTGGACTACGTACGACAGAGCCTGGACCGGCTCCCCAACCGGCGGGGGAGGCCCGCCTACCACCGCGACGGCCGCATGGTGGGTTACGCCGTGCTCCATTCCCGGGCCCGCCCCTCACGCACCTCCGGCACCTTCCGCCGACGCGTCTTCTGGCTCCTGCCCCACGACCGCGACACCGCCCCCCAGGGCCTCTACGCCACCGGCGCACCCGCCGAAGCCGTCGACCCCACCACCCTCGCCCCCCGCGCCAAAGGCCACAAGACCGAACGCTCCGAAGGAGGACCCCTCTCCAACCACCACCCGGGCGTCATTCCCCCAGACGGTTCCGGTCCACGTTGACGCAGCTGACTTGATCAGGACGTTGTCCCGTAGCCGGTGAGGAAGCGTTCGGTTTCGGCGTAGGCGGTGGTGGCGATGCGGACGGTTTCGGGGCCGGTGAGGTCGCGGGGGCTGTTGAGGTAGTGGTGGGCTCCGGTGATGAGCCAGTTGAGGATGCCGGGGCCTTCTTCGGTGACGAGGATGTCGGCGAGGTTGTCGATCTTCTGGTGGTCGGAGACGACGCGGTTGAAGGGGATCAGGCGCATCCGGCGCCAGAAGGCGTAGCCGCCGGTGCCGACTTCGGGGCGGTGGTTGCCCAGGAGCCAGAGCTTGTGGGTGGGTGCGAAGGAGAAGAAGTCCTGGCGCATCCGGCGGGCTTTGATGCGGTCGCCGCCGGTCAGGAGTTTCACCCGGGACTCGTCGAAACGGTCACCGGGCTTGACCTCGGAACACACGATCACCCGGCGGCCGTGGAGTTCGGCGAGGTCGGTGGGGTGTCCCTCGAAGGGACGGGCCATCAGGAAACCGGGCGGCGCGGCGTCCGCGTAGTCGCCCAGGAGTTTGATCAGGACGTCCAGCAGCACGGACTTGCCGTTCTTGCCCGATCCGAAGAGGAACGGCATGACCTGCGCCCCGACGTCACCGGTGAGGGAGTAGCCGAGCAGGAGATGCAGGAAACGGATCATCTCCCGGCCCTGTTCGTCGTCCCCGAACGTGTCGGTCAGGAAGAGATCCCAGCGCGGCGTCGGCATCTGCCGGGGGCCGATCGAGGTCGAGCGGGAATGGAAGTCCCGGTCCGGGTCCGCGGCCCGCAGCTTCCCCGACCGCAGGTCCACCACCCCCGCCGGCGTGCACAGCATGTACGGGTCCGCGTCCAGCGCCCCCGCGCTGAGCAGCATCCCCGGCGCCGATCTCGCCTGGCTCAGCAACGCGTTGATCCCCGACGTGCTCAGCGCACGCCGCCGGTGCTTGCGCAGCGCCGCATCGGAATACACCCCCCGCGGATCGGTCGCGGCGATACTCTCCGCCATCTCACCCGCGACCCACAGCACCGTGTCGTCCTCATCGCTCTGCCACCGCGTGCCGTCCCACCGGTACCACCCCAGCCCCGTCACATGCCGGTAGTCCTGCGCATACAACCGCACGAACAGCTTCGCGTTCCCCCGATCCGTCAACGAATCCGGTAACAAACCCACCCCCGACACCGAGGGGGCCTTGCGCACGGTCCGGAGGCGTCTGCAGCGCACCGGTGCCGGGCCGGTGCTCCGTCGCTCAGGGAGGCTGAGGGGGCGGGCGGCGGGCGACGGTTCCGAGGAGGGGCCGCGGATGTCGACCGGTGCGGCGGGCACAGCGTTCGAGCGAAGGTGACCTGCAGAACCGGCCTCATCCACGGGCTCTCCTGACCGTCGGCGAATGCGAAGAGTGCTGAGCCACGTATGTCCGCCCCGCGCGCGTGAGCGGCGGGTACCGGCCGGATCGATTCCCGCTTCTCAGAACCGCTCGGCCTGTCCGCCGGCGTCCGGGGCAGCGGGCTTCGCGGTGGCGGATCGCGGTGTGGCGGGATCCGCCGCGGGAGCCGGAAGACCTGCCGCCACGAGCCGCGGACCCGGTGGACGGTTCGAGGCGCTGCTTTCGGCTGAACTCATCACGTGTGCGCTTCCTGAATCATCGGAACTGGCCGTGTTCGCGTGACTGAACGCCCCGAGGCACCCCCGGAAAACGCCTTCGATGCATCATAAGAACGATTCTTTTTTTGTCCATGGGAGACTAAAATTTTTGGCCGGTTCGCCCCGAGAAAGGCCGTGTTCTGTAGGAGTGCGCACGCCAGGTGCGGGGCCGGGCCGGGCAGGCCGGGGAGTCCGCGGGGGAAGCGGGGGCAGTGGCAGCCGACCCCGGGTTTCTGATGATTTTCTGCCAAAGGACTCCAGCCATTCACTCAACTCCCGCTATGGTCGTGCCCCGGCGAATCGGCGACCGGGGTCAGACCCGTGCCGCCGACGGGGGATGTGCGGGGAGGTTTGCGTGGGCGTGGTGACGGGTGGGGCACGGCAGACGGAACGATGCGCGGACGCGGGAGCGTCCGTTCGGTCTTCGTCGGCGATGCCTCCGTGCCGGTGGCCGAAGGCCGCCGTGCGGCCCGATCCCCTTCCGCACCGGGGGCGACGGAGTGCCGGCCGGACGCGGGCCGGCCCGCGGACCCCGTCATGATCAATACCCGGTTGGCGTAGGCCGGTCGAAGCGATTCACCGGTGGTGGGTCAGCCGGTCCTTTCGTCGGTGCCGGGTTTCCCGGAAGCTCCCGTTCCAGCCGCAGCGCTTGAACCGCGCGGCACCGGAACGCAGGACCATGCTCCGTGTACGTACCGCCCAATCCTGATTTACGATGTCCTCTCCGACGACGATCGGCGTGGCGACGCATCGTGCGGAGCCTCATGCCGAAGGGGGGTCGGAGCCCTTGGGGGGACATCTAAGCTTCGGCGGAATGGCGACCGAGTGACAACCACGAATCAATCAAGCAGGTAAAAGGCTTGGTCAAGCGGGGGACGGGCTGTCGGCGATCTTCGAATCCAGCAGGAGCCGGCGTCCATTGCCCGGTCTCCGGCCGTCGGAAGCGCTCTCCCCGTGAAAACACAATATCGCTCGCTACGATATCGCGGCGCTCGATCGGTTGCCCAGGAGAAGGGAAACGAGCCATGGCGGCACACGACGTGAGGCACGCGCACCTGCCGGTCTCCGTACTTGCCGATCAGATCTTCGGGCACCTGCCGAGGGCCGATCAGAGGGCCTGGGCCCAGGCCTATCTGACGGGGCTGCTGATCACCGACGGCAAGAAGTCGATCAAGCGAATGGCCGCCACCGTCTCTCGCTCGCCCACCGCATCGCAGTCGATGCACCAGTTTCTCAACGCCAGCCCCTGGGACTGGGTCCCGGCACGGGTCGAGCTGATGAGGTGGGTCGAGCAACAACTCGATCCGCGCGCCTGGGTTCTGTCGGTGGCGGTGTTACGCAAGCGGGGTGACCACTCCTGCGGTGTGCACCGGCGCTTCGTCCCGGCGACCGGGCGCTCCGTCAACTGCCAGCTCGCGGTGGGTGCGTTCCTCGCCACCGGCGCGAAGGCCGTACCCGTCCACTGGGGGCTGCTGCTGCCCGGCGCCTGGGTCGAGGATCACGCGCGCCGCGCGCGGGCCCGCATTCCCGAATCGGTCGGCCACCGGACCGTCGAGCAGCACGCGCTGGACCTCGTCGACGCGCTGTGCGGGAGCACGCAGCTGAGTGCCCGGCCGGTGGTGGCCGATCTGAGTCATCATTCCGGGGTCATCTCGCTGGTGCGCGGACTCACCGCCAGGGGACGCGAGTTCATCGTGTCGCTGCCGGGCCGAACCCCGGTGGTCCCGGTGGGGAGGACGACGGCGCGCGGCGCGTACGCCGCGAACCTGCCCGCCGCCGTGGAGGCGCAGCGCCTCTTCGGCCTCAAGCACGCCGGCCATCTCAGACCCGGCGCCCACGACGGGCACGGCGGCTCGGATCGCACCGCCACGATGACCACGCTGGTGCGGCTGCCGCAGGTGCGGCTGGCCCGTCACACCCCGCACGCCACCTATCGGATCTTCGGCGTACCGTCCTACACGGGGCCCCGCTCCGCGCGGATCTGGCTGACCAACATGACGCAGCGGCGGACCGATGAGCTGCTGGCGTTGGCCGGGCTCCAGCACCGGGCGGGAACCTCTCTGCAGTCGCTGGAGGACGACTTCGGTCTGCTCGACTTCGAGGGACGGTCCTTTCCCGGTTGGCATCACCACATGACTCTGGTGTCGGCGGCTTCGGCGTACAACCTGCTGGACCTGTCCGGCCACCCGTCCGGCGCCCCGGAGGAGAGCTGAGCGACCCGTCCCCCTGCGACGGGCGATGCAGAAGCGGGCGGGCCCCAGGGGACCCGCCCGCTCGTATTCCCGGTCCGTCGCTCAGCTCGGCGCCGGTGGCGGCGGGGGAGGCTCAAGGTGGCGGCGGGCGACTGTCACGAGCAGGGCGTAGGAGAGCGCGGCCAGCCCGACCGTGACGACCCAGGTGTACGATCCGGCCGGATCGTACACCCGCCCGGGGTTGCCCACGTCCACGGCCGGAGCGGTCCGGCCGGCTTCGAAGGTGTCGCGCTCGCTTCCGTACAGCTTGACGTTCCCGAGTTCCACGGTGCCGTCGGTGGAGCGGAACGTCCCCAGCCACTCGCAGGTGGTGTGCCCGGAGTGCCCGGCGCACACCAGACGGGTGGCGGTGAAGACGCCCCGGGGCCCGTCCGCCGTGGCGGTCCTGGCCGCGTCGCCCAGGTTCGGCACCGTCAGCCAGAACAGCAGGACTCCGGCAAGCAGGAGCAGCAGGGACACGAACCCCGAAGGCCTTCTGCCACTCGTCGACACAGGTCAGGCCTTCGGAGCGCAGGAGCAACGTGCGGCGGCGTTGTCCGGCCGACCGGCGCGGGTGTGCAGGTACATCGCGACGACCATGGGAACCGTCACCAGGGTGTTGTAGAAGAGGTGCAGCTCCACGCGGGGCGCGATCAGCTGGATCAGGCTGGTGGGCGCCGGCTTGCCCAGCAGGTTGGCCCCGGCGAGCGCCTGCACCAGGAGCAGCAGATGCTCCATGTGGTGCCAGACCTGAATGCCGAGGGAGACCTTCCACCACGTGGCCGAGCGCCCGGTGAAGCCGGGCCGCAGGAGGAACAGGCCGACCATCATCACCAGGGCGTAGCCGTAGTGCATCCACTCCGAGGTGACCAGCCAGGGGAACGGCAGCCCGAGGACGCCGCGAGCCTCCGGAAGGGGCCAGCCCATGACGTAGATCTGGTATGCCTGGACCAAGTGCTCCGCCCAGTGCGCGACGACGATGAACATGAACACGCGCAGACCTAGTTGGTGATGGCGGGTGTTGACGGCTTCGATCCCCCCACGAAGGGTGAGAGGTGGTGTTCCGGTGCTGATGGCCATCTCTGGGCCTCCACGATCGGGGTGGGAGGGGGGACAATGGGTCATCACACCAGCCCTTCACGCGCGCGAGCTTCTTCCTACGTGCTCTCCTTTCGGTGAGGTGACCGTCCTGTGGGTCCTGTGAAGCAACTCGAACGGTACGGTCAGGCATGCTGCCACGGACGTACGAAGGACAGGACTGCTCGCTGGCCCGGTCCCTGGAAGTGGTCGGGGAGCGCTGGAACCTGCTGATCGTCCGCTCAGCCCTGCTGGGCGCCGGCCGGTACGACGAGTTCCTGCGCCAGATGCCGATCTCCCGGAACGTGCTGGCCGACCGCCTCGGCCGTCTCGTCGACCTGGGTGTCATGCGGCGGGTCGTGTACCAGGAGAAGCCGGTACGCCACGAGTACCCGCTCACCCCCATGGGCCGTGAACTCACCGTCGCGGTGGTCGCTCTCATGCAGTGGGGCGCCCGCAACCTGCCCGCGGAGCTGGGGCCGCCCCGGCAGGCCCAGCACATCGGATGCGACGGCGGTGTACGGGTGCGGCTGGGCTGTACGTCCTGCGGGCGGGACATCCACGAGGACGAGGTGGCGGTGCGCCGGACGCGCTGATTCCAGGCTTCGTGAGAGCCGGACCGCATTCCGCACGGCGCGAGTTGCCGACGCGTTCATTTACGCTCAAACCCCTTGCAATGCAAGGGTGTTGCGCATTTGCGAAGATGCTCTGATCTTTCCGGCGAGCCGACCATGAGGCCCTTCGCCACCCACTGGTGGCCGGTCGAGGGAGGCACACGCGTGGCATCGGTAACGGGATCCCTGCGCAGACTTCTCATGGCTCCGTCCCTGGCCGACGTGAGCTTCGCGGGCCGGGGATTCCCGGTGGCCGAGACCGCCGCGACCCGCCAGCTGGAGACCATCCCTCAGACGGTGGTGACCGGTTTCGAGTGGGGCATCGAGTCGAAGAGCCTGTGGGAGACAGAGCGACGGCTCTCCCTGGTCGACGAGGAACTGCGGGGCTTCGCCTACGAGGGCGCGACCATGGCTTCGGTGATCCGGGACTCGATGCCCGGCCGGGGAGGCCGGACCGCGGAACTGCTCCAGGGGGCCGGACGCCGCCACATCTTCCTCAACTACATCGGCATCGGCTTCGCGATGGCCAAGCTGCCCAGGCCCCTGTGGAAGAAGGTCATGCCCGCGCTCGACGGTGAGGACTTCTACCCGCCGATGAGCTGGCTCGCGGTCGACGGCTACGGTTTCGACCGCGCCTACTTCGCACCGAAACGATGGGTGGACGAGCAGCGGCTGGACATCCCGTACGCCTGGGAGGGCCGGCCCGGCTACTTCCAGCGGGCAGTGGATCAGGGCATCGGGCGAGCCCTGTGGTTCATCCACGGCGCCGCGGTGGATGCCGTGTGCGCCGCGGTCGACCGGTTCGCCTCCGACCGCAGGCCGGACCTGTGGGCCGGTGTCGGGCTCGCGGCCACGTTCGCCGGGTGTTCCACCACGGCAGAGCTGAACACGCTTCGCGCCCGGTCGGGCGAGCTGGCCGGGCATGTCGCCCAGGGCTCGGTCTTCGCCGCGAAGGCGCGCCACTTCTCGATGACGGTTCCCGAGCACACCCGGACAGCGCTGCACGCGCTGGCCGGCCTCACCGTCGAGTCCGCAGCCGACCTCGCTGACGACGCCGCGCCCCCCTCGGGCTCCGGCGACGGTGTTCCCAGCTACGAGATCTGGCGCAGATCAGTGCGCGAGAAGCTTCCGGTCAATTTCCCCTGAGCATTTCCGGAGTAGACATTCGGTCACCTCAATTGAATAAGTTCGGCTGAGCGAAATAGGGATGTCAGGCAAGAGAATCGAGGGGCGGTCTTTCAGGTGTCCATGTTGCGTGCGCTGAGGCGCCGAGTTCTCACTCCCAATGTTCGGGAAACACGGCTGGAAACACGGGGCTTCCACATCAAGGACGCCGAGGCCAAGCACCAGTTGGAGACGGTCGGGACAAGCTTCCTGCAGGGGTACGCGTACGCGGTCGAGGCACGTTCGGCGAGCCAGGCCGTCGACTGGTTGGAGACCGTGCCCCGGGCCTTTCGCGGGTTCGCCTACGAGGGCGCAGGCATGGGCGCCGTCATGCTCGACTCCCTCACCGGGGGCAGCCGGCGGCTGACCGGGATCCTGGAGGGCGAGGGCCGGCGGCACAACTACATGATCTACGTCGGCATCGGTTGGGCGATGGCCCGGCTCCCCAAGTTCCTGTGGCCCGACGTAACCGCGACCGACCCGGTGCTGCGCTGGCTGATCCTGGACGGGTACGGCTTCCACCAGGCGTACTTCAAGACGAACTCCTACGTTCGCGATCCGGCCGCCGAACACCCCTTCACCTGGAAGGGCGGCCCGGACGCCTACAGCGCGCGCGCCATCGACCAGGGCATCGGGCGGGCCATGTGGTTCGTCGGGGGCACCGACCCCGACGTCGTGGCCGACCTCATCGGCACGTTCCCCGAGCACCGCCACGCCGACCTCTACGCGGGCGCCGGGCTGGCCTGCACCTACGCGGGAAGCGTGGACGGGGACGAGCTGCGGCGCTTCGCCAAGCACGCGGGCGACCATCTGCCCAGCCTCGTACAGGGATCCGCGTTCGCCTGCGAGGCGCGGGAGCGGGCGGGGACGACGACCGCCCACACGCACCTGGCCGCCCAGATCCTGTGCGGCGGCCGGACCCCGGCGGAAGCCGCACGGGTGTGCACCGACGCACGGCCCGCCACCTGCGGCGGCGGGGAGACTCCGGCCTTCGAGACCTGGCGGCAGCAGATCGCCACCACCATCAGTTCCATTCCTCCCACGCAGAAGGGCGCCGTCGCATGACACATCCAATTTCGTGGCTGCGGAAGCAGGCTCCGGGGGTCGTCGCACTCGCTGTCATGGTCGGCACTTTCTACGCGGTGAAGCCGTCGGAGTCGAGCGCCGCCGAGAAAAGGGAAATGGCGGAGAGTTTCGCTTTCAAGCCGATGGCGATATCCATGCCGGGCGGGTACAAGAAACAGAGCGTCCGCAAGGTGAACAAGGCCTACAAGCACATCGAGGCGTGGATCTCCTCGGTCGGCGCCGGCGTCGCCATGAACGACATCGACGGCGACGGCCTGCCCAACGACCTCTGCATCACCGATCCGCAGATCGACCAGACCGTCGTCACCCCGGCCCCGGCGCCCGGTCGCGAGAGTCCCTCGTACGCCCCCTTCGTGCTCGACCCGGCTCCGCTGCCCAAGAGCGACATCATGGCACCGATCGGCTGCGTCCCCGGGGACTTCAACGAGGACGGCGCGATGGACCTGCTCGTCTACTACTGGGGCCGCACCCCGGTGATCTTCCAGGCGAAGAAGGAGCCCGGCAAGGACACCACGACGATGGATCCGAAGTGCTTCGAACCCGTCGAACTGGTCCCCGGCAGCAGTGGCAGCACCTACAAGGGCCCCCTGTGGAACTCCAACGCTGCGACGGTCGCCGACTTCGACGGCGACGGTCACAATGACATCTACATCGGGAACTACTTCCCCGACAGCCCCGTCCTGGACGACAGCGTGCACGGCGGCGTGACGATGAACGACTCGCTCTCCCACGCCCAGAACGGCGGCGGCGGTCACTTCTTCCGCTGGACCCCTTCCGGCTTCGAGGAGGTCAAGAACGTCCTGCCGAAGGGCATCGACCGGGGCTGGACCCTTGCTGTGTCGGCCACCGACCTGGACGGCGACCAGCGCCCCGAGATGTACCTGGCGCACGACTTCGGAACCTCGGCGCTGCTGTACAACAGGTCGACCCCCGGAACGTTCAAGTTCAGCGAGGTGAAGGCCGTACACACCGCGACCACTCCGAAGTCCAAGGAGATCGGCCGCAGCTCCTTCAAGGGCATGGGCGTCGACTTCGGCGATCTGGACAACGACGGACTGTACGACGCCTTCGTCTCCAACATCACCACCTCTTTCGGCATCCAGGAGTCGAACTTCGCCTTCGTCGCGACCGCTCGTGACAAGGCCGATCTGCGGGCCAAGTTCCGTGACGGCGTCGCCCCCTACAAGGACGAGAGCGCACCTCTCAACCTCGCCTGGTCCGGATGGGGCTGGGACGTGAAGATGGGCGACTTCGACAACAACGGAATCCAGGAGATCACCCAGGCGGTCGGTTTCGTCAAGGGCAAGCGCAACCGCTGGGCGCAGCTCCAGGAGCTCGCCACCGCGAACGACTCGCTGGTCAAGCACCCCCGCTTCTGGCCCCGGGTGGAGGAGGGCGACGACCTCGCCGGCGACCAGCACCTGCGCTTCTTCGTCCAGGACAAGGACGGCGAGGCATACAGCGACCTGTCCAAGCAGCTCGGTCTGGCCGTGCCCGTGCCCAGCCGGGGCATCGCCACCGGCGACGCCGACGGGGACGGCCGCCTGGACATGGTGGTGGCCCGCCAGTGGGAGGACCCGGTCTTCTACTGCAACATGAGCCAGAACACCGGCGGATACCTCAACCTCAGCCTCGTCGACGAGGCCGGATCGCCCGTGATCGGCGCGCAGGTCACCGTGACCCTGTCCGACGGCAGTACCCGCCTGGGCCGCGTCGACGGCGGCAGCGGCCACTCCGGCAAGCGCAGCCAGGACGTGCACATCGGACTCGGCCAAGAGGCCGACGGCCCGATGCAGACCCGTCTGACCTGGCGTGACCGCACCGGTCAGGTGCGCAACAAGGACCTCCAGCTGACTCCCGGCAGGCACTCGCTGGAACTCGGCGCCGACGTGAAGGAGAAGTGACCGTGCCCGGATCAAAGACGCTCACGGCCGCCCCCCGGCATGACGTGAAGGTCACCACCGCCCTCCGCCGGTTCGCGATCTCGATCTCGATCCTCAACATCGCCGGGTACACCTTCCTCGGTTTCGAACAGCCATGGCTGTGGCCCTTCATCGCCGTCCTCACCGCCTACGTGGTGGAGATCGTCCTGGAGGCCGTCAGCGCCCGCGGCGACCAGCGGATTCCCCGCTACGCCGGCGGGGGGTTCAAGGGAATGGTCGAATTCCTCTTCCCTGCCCACATCACCGGCCTCGCCGTGAACATGCTGACCTACGTCAACGACCGCGTGTGGGTCATGGTCTTCGGCGTCATCGTGGCCGTCGGCACCAAGTGGGTGCTGAGGGCCCCGCTCAAGGGCCGCATGCGGCACTACATGAACCCGTCGAACTTCGGCATCGCGGTGATCCTCGTCCTCTTCCCCTGGGCGAGCATCGCGCCGCCCTATCACTTCACCGAGTACCTGTACGGCCCGGCGGACTGGGTGCTCCCCGCGATCATCCTGGTCCTGGGCACCATGCTCAACGCCAAGCTGACCGGCCGTATGTGGCTGATCATGGCCTGGCTCGGCGGCTTCGTGGTACAGGCCGTCGTCCGAGGGCTGGTGATGGGGACATCCATCCCCGCGGCACTCGGCATGATGACCGGCGTCGCCTTCGTACTCTTCACCAACTACATGGTCACAGACCCCGGCACGTCACCCTCCAAGCGGTCCTCCCAGATCTTCTTCGGAGCCGGGGTCGCGGCGATGTACGGCGTGCTGACCGCTCTCGGCATCGCGTACGGCATCTTCTTCGCCACCGCCTTGATCTGCCTGATCCGCGGAGGCTACCTGTGGGGGCTGCACTTCCTCGCCAAGCAGCGTGAGGCTCAGGCGCCTCCCGCCCTCGGGGTCCAGGACCACCGTCCCGACACCGCGGTCGAGCAGATCGTGGCCGCCCCGGGGCCCGTCGCCGCTTCCGAACCTGCGGACGGATCGCCCCAGCCGGCGACGGTTGTCCTCTCGGGCAACCCCTGCAAGGACGGCACCTGCTTCCACGGCAAGTGCGCAGCCGAACGCGCGTCGAGGAAAAAGGCGGCGGTGCCTGTATGAGCCGCATAGCCATCGTCGGCGTCGCGTGCACGTACCCCGACGCCACCACGCCCCGGGAGCTCTGGGAGAACGCCGTCGCCGGACGGCGAGCATTTCGCAGACTGCCCGACGTCCGGATGCGGTTGGACGACTACTGGAACCCGGACCCGACGGTTCCCGACACCTTCTACGCCCGTAATGCGGCGGTGCTGGAGGGCTGGGAGTTCGACCGCGTCGCCCACCGGATTGCCGGCAGCACCTACCGCTCCACCGACCTCACCCACTGGCTCGCCCTGGATACGGCGAGCCGGGCGCTGGCTGACGCCGGCTTCCCGGCCGGTGAGGGGCTGCCCGCCGAGCGCACCGGAGTCGTCGTCGGCAACACGCTGACCGGAGAGTTCTCCCGCGCCAACGGACTGCGACTGCGGTGGCCCTACGTACGCCGGATCCTCGCCGACGCCCTCCAGGGGCAGGAGTGGGACGACGACCGGCTCGGCGCATTCCTCCGAGGCGTGGAGGAGGCCTACAAGAAGCCTTTCCCCGCCGTGGACGAGGACACCCTCGCGGGCGGCCTCTCCAACACCATCGCCGGCCGGATCTGCAACCACTTCGACCTGAACGGCGGCGGCTACACCGTGGACGGCGCCTGCTCATCATCCCTGCTGTCCGTCACCACCGCGGCCACCTCGCTGCGCAGCGGCGACCTCGACGTCGCCATCGCCGGCGGCGTCGACCTGTCCATCGACCCGTTCGAAATCATCGGCTTCGCCAAGACCGGTGCGCTCGCCCGGAAGGAGATGCGGCTCTACGACCGCGGATCCAACGGCTTCTGGCCGGGCGAGGGGTGCGGCATGGTGGTGCTCATGCGTGAGGAGGACGCGGTCGCCGCCGGGCACCGCGTCTACGCGTCCATCGCCGGCTGGGGCATCTCATCCGACGGCCAGGGAGGCATCACCCGACCCGAGGTGAGCGGATATCAGCTCGCACTGTCGCGCGCCTACGACCGGGCGGGCTTCGGCATCGAGACCGTGCCGCTCTTCGAAGGCCACGGCACAGGTACCGCCGTCGGTGACGCCACCGAACTGCGGGCGATCATGAGCGCGCGCGCCGCGGCCGACCCTCAGGCCCCGAGCGCCGTCATCACCTCCATCAAGGGCATGATCGGCCACACCAAGGCGGCAGCCGGAATCGCCGGACTGATCAAGGCCGTGATGGCCCTGGACTCCGGGGTGCTGCCCCCCGCCATCGGCTGCGTTGACCCCCACGACCTGCTCACCGGCGAGTCCGCCAACCTGCGCGTCCTGCGCAAGGCGGAGGCGTGGCCCGAGAACGCGCCGCTGCGGGCCGGCATCACGGCCATGGGCTTCGGCGGGATCAACACCCATGTCGTCCTCGACAGGTCGGACGCCTCCTCCGGGCACCGCCCTGCCGTCAACCGCCGGACCACGCTGCTGGCCAACTCCCTCCAGGACTCCGAACTGCTGCTCCTGGACGGGGAATCACCCGCGGCGCTGGCCCGGCGGCTGAGCCAGGTGGCCGACTTCGCCGCGCAGGTCTCCTATGCCCAGCTCGGCGATCTGGCCGCGACCCTCCAGCGGGAACTGCGTGACCTGCCCCACCGGGCCGCCGTCGTGGTCACCTCGCCCGAGGACGCCGAGCTCAGGCTACGGGGACTCGCCGACACCGCCGGGAGCCGGGCGCCCGACGACGCCCCGGTCTTCTCCCAGGACGGTCGCGCCTTCCTCGGCACCGCCGTCCGGGGAGCCCGCGTCGGCTTCCTCTTCCCGGGGCAGGGTTCCGGCACGTCGACGGCCGGGGGAGCGCTCGCCCGTCGGTTCACCGAAGCCGCCGAGGTCTACGCGCGCGCCGGCCTGCCCACCGCCGGGGACATGGTCGCCACCCACGTGGCGCAGCCGCGGATCGTGACCGGTTCCACGGCCGGACTGCGGGTGCTGGAAGCTCTGGGCATCGAGGCCGACATCGCACTCGGACACAGTCTCGGCGAGCTCTCCGCCCTGCACTGGGCGGGTGCCCTGGACGAGGCCACCCTGCTGGAGGCCGCACGCACCCGCGGCGCGGCCATGGCCACGCACAGCGCTTCCGGCACGATGGCCTCGCTGACCGCCTCCCCGGAGGAAGCCGGGAGGCTCATCGAGGGGCTCCCGGTCGTGATCTCCGGGTACAACGGCCCCCGGCAGACGGTCGTAGCCGGGACCGTCGAGGCCGTGGAGGGTGTCGGGGAGCGGGCGGCGGCCGCGGAGATCGCCTTCACCCGCCTGGCCGTGTCGCACGCCTTCCACTCACCTCTCGTCGCCCCGGCCGCCGAGTCCTTCGGCGACTGGCTGGCGGAGGCGCGGCTGGGCGGGCCGGGACGCCGGGTCGTCTCCACCGTCACCGGTGCGGAGTTGGGGCGCGACGCCGACCTCGCCAAACTGCTGCGGCAGCAGATCACCGACCCCGTGCTGTTCACCCAGGCGGTTCGGGCGGCGGCGGCCGAGGTCGACCTGTTCGTCGAGGTCGGGCCCGGCCGGGTCCTGAGCGCTCTGGCTGCGGAGGCCGCCGGAATACCCGCCGTCGCGCTGAACACCGACGACGAGTCGTTGCGCGGGCTGCTGCAGGTGGTCGGTGCCGCGTTCGTGCTCGGAGCCCCGATCATTCACGAGCGGCTCTTCAACGACCGGCTGACCCGGCCGTTGGAGGTGGGGAAGGAGTTCCGGTTCCTGTCCAGCCCCTGCGAGCAGGCCCCCGAGTTCACGCTTCCCGCCGCCGCTCGTGAACCGCTCGTCCAGGAGCCCGACGCCCCGACGACCGCGGGCGCCGGCGATTCGAGGGAGGAATCGGCGCTGGACGTGCTGCGCGCACTGGTGGCCGAGCGGGCGGAACTGCCGAGCGAGTTGATCGACGAGAACAGCAGTCTCCTCGACGATCTGCACATGAGCTCGATCACCGTCGGCCAGATCGTCAACCAGACGGCTGTCCGGCTCGGACTGGCCCCCTCCAGCATTCCGACCAACTTCGCCACGGCGACCCTGGCGGAACTGGCCTCGGCCCTCACCACCCTGGTCGAGACGGGCGCGGACACAACGGCGGTGCCCGTCGTGACCGGTTCCGCGGCCTGGGCTCGGCCCTTCTCCGTCGACCTCGACGAACTGCCCCTCCCTCCGGCGGCGGCGGATGAGAAGGGTGGCACGTGGGAGCTGTTCACCTCCGCCGACTACCCCTTCGCCCACGATGTCCGGCGCGCTCTCCAGAACGCCGCGGTGGGTTCCGGAGTTCTGGTGTGCCTGCCGGCCGGCTGCTCCCCCGATCAGCTCGAACTCGCTCTGGACGGGGCGAGATCGGCCCTCGCGGGCAGCCGGGAGGGACGCTTCGTCCTGGTGCAGCACGACCGTGGCGCGGCGGGTCTGGCCAAGACCCTGCATTTGGAGGCGCCCCACCTGCGAACCACCGTCGTCCACACGCCGGTGGCCGACGGGGCCGCGGGCCGGGTGGCAGCCGAGGTCGCGGCGACCACGCACTTCAGCGAGGTGCACCTCGATGGGGACGGCGCTCGGAGGGTGCCCGTGCTGCGGGCCCTGCCCTTCGCGCCGGACCGTACCGACCAGGTGCTGGGCCCGGACGACGTCCTGCTCGTCACGGGCGGCGGCAAAGGCATCACCGCGGAGTGCGCGCTGGCCGTCGCCGAGCGGACCGGGGCGGCGCTGGCCGTGCTGGGCCGCTCGGACCCCGGCAGCGACCAGGACCTCGCCGCGAACCTCGGGCGGATGAGGGAGAACGGGGTACGCGTCGCCTACGCGGCCGCCGATGTCACCGATCCGGTGCGCGTCGCCGCTGCGGTCGCCGAACTGACCGGGACACTCGGATCCGTGACCGCTGTTCTCCACGGGGCGGGACGCAACGAGCCGACGGCGCTCGGCGGGCTCGACATGGCCGCCGTCCGCAGCACGCTCGCCCCCAAGGTGGACGGGTTGCGGCATGTGCTGGACGTGGTCGGCGAGGAGAACCTCAAACTCTTGGTCACCTTCGGCAGCATCATCGGCCGGGCGGGGCTGCGGGGGGAGGCCCACTACGCCACGGCCAACGAGTGGCTGGCCGGACTCACCGAGGACGTGGCCCGCCGGAATCCGGGCTGCCGGGCGCTGTGCATGGAATGGTCCGTCTGGTCCGGCGTCGGCATGGGCGAGAAGCTGTCCGTCGTCGAGTCCCTTTCCCGCGAGGGCATCGTGCCGGTCTCACCCGACCAGGGCATCGAGATTCTGCTGCGTCTGATCTCCGACCCCGACGCCCCCGTGGTGACGGTGATCAGCGGCCGGACGGAAGGCATCGGAACCGTCCGGCGCGAGCAGCCCCCGCTGCCGCTGCTGCGTTTCACCGGGGAGCCCCTGGTGCGCTACCACGGCGTGGAACTCGTCACCGAGGCCGAACTGAACGCCGGCACGGACCTCTACCTCTCGGACCACCTGCTGGACGGCAACCTGCTGCTGCCCGCGGTGATCGGAATGGAGGCCATGGTCCAGGTCGGCTCAGCCGTCACCGGCCGGCGGGACGTGCCGGTCATCGAGGACGCCCGGTTCCTGCGACCGATCGTGGTGCCACCCGGTGGCACGACCCGCATCCGGATCGCGGCCACCGTCACCGGCTCCGACCGCGTGGACGTGGCCGTCCACGCGCAGGACACCGGTTTCGCGGCGGAGCACTTCCGGGCGCGGCTGGTCTACGGCGGCGCGGCGATCCCGGAAGGCGCCCCCGACCAGGTGGGGCCGAAAGTGCCGGCAGCCCCACTGGACCCCGCGACCGACCTGTACGGCGGGGTGCTCTTCCAGGGCGAGCGTTTCCAGCGGCTGCGGCGCTTCCACCGGGCCGCCGCCCGGCACGTCGACGCCGACGTGGCGCTCGACGCGGCGTCCGGTTGGTTCGCCGGCTTCCTGCCGGGCACGCTGCTGCTCTCGGACCCGGGGATGCGCGACGCCCTGATGCACGGAAACCAGGTGTGCGTCCCCGACGCGACCTTGCTGCCGTCCGGCATCGAGCGGTTGTATCCGATGGCGGGTGGCGAGGATCTCCCGGAGCTGGTCCGCTACTGCGCGACCGAGCGCCATCGGGACGGCGACACCTATGTGTACGACATCGCCGTGCGGACTCCCGACGGCTCCGTCGTCGAGCGGTGGGAAGGGCTCACCCTTCATGCCGTGCGCAAGTCGGACGGCTCCGGTCCATGGGTCGCGACGCTGCTCGGCTCCTATCTGGAAAGAACCCTGGAGGAAGTGCTCGGCACCCATGTCGACGTTGCCGTGGAGCCTGTCCCGGCAGGCTCCGGGGGCTCCGTGTCCGATCGCCGCAAGGCCACCGCACGGGCCGTCCAGCGGGCGCTCGGTGAGAGTGTGAAGGTGCGCTACCGGCCCGACGGGCGGCCTGAACTCGACGGCGTGCGCCGCCTGTCGGCGGCACACGGGCCGGGGATGACGCTGGGCGTCGTCGGTACCACCACGGTGGCCTGCGACATCGAGGCGGTCACCGCTCGCGGTGCGCAGGCGTGGGAGGGACTGCTCGGCGAGCACGGGAACCTGGCGGCCCTGGTGGCCAAGGAGACCGGGGAGACGCCGGACCACGCGGCGACCCGCGTGTGGACGGCCGTCGAGTGCCTGAAGAAGGCCGGCCTTCCGGCCGGGGCGCCTCTCACCCTGGCCCCGCAGGTCAGAAGCGGGTGGATCGTTCTGACGGCGGGCGGGCTGCGCATCGCGACCTTCGCCACCACGCTGCGGCACGTCGAGGAACCCGTGGTGCTCGCGTTCCTCACCGCCGACGCGGACGAACCGGCCCCCGGGAGCGCCCGCGCATGAGCAGGGGACGGTGCGGGCGGGGGAGCGAAGCCGAGCCCCCGCCCGCACCGGCCCCCCTTCCCCACCGACCCCCCGATCCGTCGGCACACCATCGAGCCGGGCTCCGGCAGCCGGCAGGGAGGCAGAAATGAGTCCGATCATCGCTCCGGCCGCAGAACTGGTCGACCCGAAAGACCGCGCACAGCTCAGGAGGGTGTTCGGGGACTTCCCGACCGGCGTCACCGTGGTGACCGTCGGTGGGAGCGAGCCCCGGGGCATGACAGCCAACTCGTTCACATCCGTCTCGCTCTCACCCCCGCTGGTGCTGGTCTGCGTCGGCAAGGACGCCGTCATGCACCAACGCCTCACCGCGTTGCCGACGTTCGCCGTATCGGTGCTGGAGGCCGGGCAGGAGAAGGCCGCCAGGCATTTCGCGGACCACTCGCGCCCCCCGGGCGTGGACCAGTTCGACACCGTGGACTGGGTGCTCGGGGAGGAATCCGGCGCACCGCTGATCGCGGGTGCGGTGGCCCACCTGGAATGTGCGAAACGCCGACTCTACGAGGGCGGCGACCACACCATCTTCCTCGGCGAAGTCATCACTGCGACGCGCTGGCCGGCCCGCGAGGGGATGCTGTTCTCCGGCGGCCGCTTCCGCCGGTTCGCTCCGGACGGGGACGAAGGAAGGGCGGCATGAGGATCGACCCGCCCGGCCCGCCCCTCCGGGCGCTTCCGGGACTGCTGAGAAAGCTGGCGGTGGACCGACTCGGCATGATGAAGGACGCAGCCGAGCTCGGGGACGCCGTCCGCGTCTCCATGGGGCCCAAGAAGCTGTACATCTTCAACCGCCCCGACTACGCCAAGCACGTCCTGGCGGACAACAGCGACAACTACCACAAGGGCATCGGTCTGGTGCAGTCCCGCCGGGTGCTGGGCGACGGACTGCTCACCAGTGACGGTGAGACGTGGCGCGAACAGCGCAGGATCGTGCAGCCGGCGTTCAAACCGGGCCGCATCAACCAGCAGGCGGCCGCCGTCGCCGAGGAGGCGGCCAAGCTGGTCGCCCTACTGCGCGGTCACGAGGGGGGCGGTCCCGTGGACGTTCTCCAGGAGGTCACCGGTCTCACCCTCGGCGTGCTGGGCCGAACCCTGCTCGACTCGGACCTCACCGCGCACGAGTCGCTCGCCCACTCCTTCGAGGAGGTCCAGGACCAGGCCATGCTGGAAATGGTGAGCCAGGGCATGGTGCCGGCCTGGCTGCCGCTGCCTCCGCAGGCGCGTTTCCGGCGCGCCCGCCGGGAGCTGTACCGGGTGGCCGACCTGCTGGTGGCCGACCGGCGCTCCAGGATGGCCGACGGGGAGCCGGGTGACGACGCGCTGTCCCGGATCATCGTCGCTGCGGACAGGCGGCGGGGCGACCCCGCCCGGGCTCGCGGCAGGCTGCGCGAGGAACTGGTTACCCTGCTGCTGGCGGGCCACGAGACCACTGCCAGTACGCTCGGCTGGACCCTGCATCTGCTGGAACGTCACCCCGAGGCGCGGGACCGGGTCCGCGCCGAGGCCCGTGCCGCCCTCGGCGACGGCGTCCCCGGACCGGAGGACCTGCATCGGCTGACGTACACGACGATGGTGGTGCAGGAGGCGATGCGGCTGTTCCCTCCCGTGTGGATCCTGCCCAGGGTGGCCCAGCAGCGCGATGTGGTCGGCGGCTACACGGTGTCCGCCGGATCGGATGTGCTGGTCTGCCCGTACATCATGCACCGCCATCCGGGCCTGTGGGAGGATCCCGAGCGCTTCGACCCCGAGCGGTTCGAACCCGGGCAGATGGCCGACCGGCCCCGGTACGCGTACATCCCGTTCGGCGCGGGGCCCCGATTCTGCGTCGGCAGCAACCTCGGGATGATGGAGGCGGTGTTCGTCACGGCCCTGGTCACCCGCGATCTCGATCTGCGTACCGTCGCCGGACACCGGGCGGTTGCCGAACCCATGCTCTCCCTGCGGATGCGCGGAGGGCTACCGATGACGGTGAGTACGGCGAGTTGAGGCGGCTCTCGAGCGCGAAGTGGGCCAGCAGGACCGGTGGATCGAGGGCGTCCACCGCGCGCAGGAGGATGTCCGCCGGCCGGAGCAGGGCACCGGGGTGCACCACGAGCGGTCCGCTGTGCCCGAGCAGCAGCGGTTCGGAGTCGAGCCGGTGCGGCCGGTGTCCGGCGGGGAAGGAGTGGACCAGGATGTGCCAGGTGCCCACGGGCACGTCCCGGAGCTCGAAGGCCCCGGGGCTCTCCATGATGGTCCAGCGCGCCGGGCGGCCCTGGCGCACCCTGCCGGGGAACAGGCCCACGAAGATCCTTCCGGGCCTGTCACCTGGGGCGGAATGGATGCGGCCGCGCACGGAGAGGTTGTGCGCGGTGGGAGTGATACGGGTCGCGGCGGAGGGGAATCCCGGCTGCACACCGCCGAAGTCGCGATAGGCGCTCGGGGAAAGTCCCACACAGGCTTTGAACCGCGAACTGAAGGTACCGACACTGCTGTAGCCGACCTGGCTGCTGATATCGGCCACGCTGAGTGCAGTGTGCACCAGAAGTCTCTTGGCCTCCTGAATCCGTAAGGCGGACAGGAAACGTCCGGGAGAGGTACCGGTGACTTCGCGGAAGATGCGGGTGAAATGGAACTTGCTGAACATCGCCGTGCGCGCCATGTCATCGATCGTGAGGTTCTGACCGAGGTTGACGTGCATGTACTCGACGACCCGGCGGACCGCGTCCTCGATGGTGTTCGTGGTCACCGTAACTCCCTGTCGAAGTAGGCCGTCAACGGCGAGTTGGCTGAGTGGTACGGAGTCCGGAGCCGTCGGCCGCGGCGCTGTGCCTGCGCCGGACCATCTCCTCGGCGAACCGGTGCCAGGCGTCCGAGCAGTGCTGCGCCAGCTCCGCCATCGAGTCGACGCAGTGGGCCGGGACCGCGTCCGCGCGCCGGCGCCACGCCTCGTCGACGACGAACCGGTTGTGCAGCCAGCGCATGAGTTCGCGCCCCTGGTCGGAGTGGCGCAGGGAGGGGTCGTTGGAGAGCTTGCGCAGTGCCTCCAGGGGCGCCCGGGACCGCGGTGACACCGGCGGCCTGCCGGCGACAGCGGGCGGCACCTTCGGGCTCGGCCGGGCGGCCGGGCCGACGGGCGGCTTGGCCGTCGCCTGCTTCTGCCGGGCGGGCCCCGCCTCCAGCATCGCGCTCTGCCGGTTCTGCGGAACCGGGTCCTCGCCACGCAGCAGCCGGCGGCGGACGTCGTGCGCCGTGCCCAGCGACAGTCCCGTCTGCTCGACGACGGAGCGCAACGGGAGGGCCGGGTCCTGGGTCAGCAGTGCGGCCGCATGCAGGCGTTCGGCGGTGCGGTCCAACGGGTGGATGCGGCCGTCCGCCCCGGTGCGCATGTTCAGCAGCGGAGAACCCGCGGCTGAACACGTCCGTACCCCCGCCACGGTCTTGGCGTCGAGCCCGACGTGTGCGGCGACCGCGCGGTCGGACAGGGTCGGGTGGGAGGCCAGTATGCGGGCCGCGGCGGTCTTGCGGTCGGCCACCGACAACGGCAGGCCGTTGGTGATGTTCGCCGCGACGGAACGCAGGAACACCTGCTCCTCGGCCCCATCGAAGAATGTGACCTCGACAGTGTCCAGCCCCTTCAGGCGGGCCGCGCCGATGCGGTGCATGCCGTCGACGACCCGCATGGTCGGGCGGTGTACCAGGACCGGCGGCAGGGACGCGTATACGGTCGCGAGGCGCTGCACATGGGAACGATCGATTCCGTTCAGGCGCGGGGAATCGGCGGGAATGAGTTCATCGATCCGTACGACACGGCGTGAACGCTCTACGGCGCGTTGGGCAGAGTCACTTTTCACGTTTCCCCCAAGACATGAGACCAGGGCTCACTTCCACATGCGGTGCCCGTGCAGAAGCTTTTCCACGTGCAGGTGATGAAGACATCCGTGCGGTCAGACTAGTGAGCCGCTCGCCCGCGCGTGTAATCCATCCGCCGCTTCGCGCCAACTCCGTGGAGTCGGTTTCAAGGTCGCCTCGACTTTGGCTAGTTGCTTGAACCGGTCGAACGAACCTAGCTTTCTCCTCGCCGCAAGGCATCCCACTCCGGACTGCGAGAATGGAGAGCGAGTTGCGCGACGACAATGAGCGAGGGGCGCCGGCCGGCGATATCCGGACCATGACCCTGGAGGCCTACGCCGACACGATCGTCCCGGGCCAGAAGCGCTTCGCGGACGACCGGGCCATCGCGGGAGTGTCCACCGGCGGTGGCGCCGTCCAGGCGGGAGCACTGGAGCTCCTGCAATGGGATGCGACCGGCATCCACGAGGGCCTGGACGACCTGGTGCGTCTGGTGAACGAGCACGCGCTGGCCTACGCGGCGGAGCGGCGCCTGACTCCCGACCCGACGGTCCCGCCCTTCGTGGCGCTCGACTACCCGGACCGGGCCGCGCTGATCCAGCGGCTGACGACACCCGGCCACCCCGAGAAGGAGTTCTGGGTGCTGCTGTCCCTCTTCTGCAACATGGCCTTCGATTCGGCCGCGCACCTCAACACGGCACAAGCGATGGAGGACGGCCACCCGGGGCTGGAGGCCATGGGCCTGAGCATGCCGGACGCCGACGGCCTGTGGCGCTTTCAGGATTACAGCTACAGGCGTGAGTTCGCCCGCCTCCACCCCGACACCACATCCACCGGGAGCCCCGCATGAGCACCACGGCCGAGCGCACTGACGTGCTCGTCATCGGCAGCGGATTCGGCGGTGCCATCGCCGCGTACCACCTGGCGGCGGGGGGCGCCGACGTCACAGTCCTGGAACGCGGTCCGTGGCTGGAGAGCAAGGAGTTCGAACACGACTACAAGCTCGGCTCCTCGTACACCCGGGCGTTCGACTTCACTGTCGGGGACGGCATGAGCATCCTCGGCGGGAACTGTGTGGGTGGCGGCAGCGTCGTCTACTTCGCCGCGATGCCCCGCGCCCCGCGCTTCGTCTTCGACCGACAGGGGTCCATAGGACGCCGGATGTGGCCGCAGGCGGTGAGCCGCGACACCCTGGACCCCTGGTACGACCGTGTCGAGGAGTCCCTGTCCGTGACCCGGCAGGACTGGAACGACGTGAGTTACGCCGGCGGACTCTGGGCCGCGGCGTGCAACCACGCCGGCCGCACCGCCAACCCCCTCGCCGTCGCCATCGACAACACCAAATGCGTGAACTGCAACTGGATGATGGCGGGCTGCCGCTTCGAGGCCAAGCAGTCCCTGCTGGTCAACTACCTGCCCGCCGCCATCGCCCATGGTGCGCGTATCCGGCCGCTGCACGAGGTCCAGCACCTCTCACGCACCCCCGAGGGCTCCTACCGGGTGCACTACAACGTCGTGCACGACGACGACTACCGCCTCCAGGCGGGCAGCGGCGTCATCGAGGCGAAGATCGTGGTCATGGCGGCCGGCGCGGGCGCGACCCCGGTGATCCTCCAGCGCAGCGAGGCTCACCTGGGCACAATGCCACGAGCGGTCGGACGCTACTTCTCCGGCAACGGTGAGCGGCTCAACACCGCCATTATCGACGAGGCCAAGGCGGCCGAGCTGTTCGGCCTGGACCGGGGCGATGGGCTGGCCTATGCGGCCAACCAGATCGGCAAGGGACCCACCGTGGCGAGCTGGGACAGGCTGGACGGCTCGTTGCCCGAGTTCTCCCGCTACTCCCTGGAGCAGCTCTACTTCCCGCCGGGCCTCGGCACGATCCTCGCCCAGGTGCCCGGCGCCACCGGCCCCTCCTGGTTCGGCAAGGAGAAGAAGGAGATCCTGAAGCAGTGGACCTCCTGGCTCACGATCTTCACGATGATCGAGGACGACAACGAAGGCGTCTTCGGCCCCCCTCCCGCCACCGGCAACGCCCACCGCATCTCCCAGCAGATGCTGGGCCGGGGCAACCTGCGCTACGAGCCGACGAAGAACACCCTTGGCGCCTGGGCCGCCTCCGACGCCGAGGTCAAGGAGATCCTGGAGAAGGACGGCCTGGCCAAGGTCATGCCTTGGACCAACGACCTGGTCGGTGCGTACACCGTCCACCCGCTCTCCTCCTGCCGGATGGGCGACGACCCGCACACATCCGCCCTGGACGACAGCAACGAACTCCGTGACCACCCGGGGATCTTCGTCACCGACGGCTCATCGGTGCCCGGCGCGCTGACGGTCAACCCCGCGATGACCATCGCGGCGCTCGCCGAACGCGCGATGCCGGGGATCGTGCGCGCCGCGCAGAGCCGGGGGATCTCCGTCACCTACGGCGCACCGGCCCCCGACGGCTCCACGAGCGGCCGCAGCAGGGTCCTTCCCCTGCTGCCGTCGGCACGCGGCTGATCCCGCGCCGGCCGGCGCCCCGTCCGCGCTCTCCGCCCGGAGCGCGGGCCACCGACCCCGCAGGTCCTCGCGGCCAGTGAGTTGCTTCACGCAACTCGGTGCGATGACCGGCCCCGACCAGAAGGGCACAGACCGATGACCGCGACGACCCCTGACTACTTCGAGCTCCGCCACACCGTCGGCTTCGAGGAGACGAACCTCGTCGGCAATGTCTACTACGTCAACTACCTTCGCTGGCAGGGCCGTTGCCGGGAGCTCTTCCTGAAGGAGAGGGCGCCTTCGGTGCTCGCCGAGGTCCAGGAGGACCTCAAGCTCTTCACACTCAAGGTGGACTGCGAGTTCTTCGCCGAGATCACCGCCTTCGACGAGCTGTCGATCCGCATGAGGCTCTCGGAGCTGCGGCAGACCCAGCTGGAGTTCACCTTCGACTACATCAAGCTGACCGACGACGGCGGCGAGACCCTGGTGGCGCGGGGACGACAGCGCATCGCCTGCATGCGGGGCCCCAACACAGCGACCGTGCCGACCCTGATACCCGAAGCCCTGGCCGAGGCGCTCGCGCCCTATTCCGCCCGGGCCGGCTCCTACGCGGGACGCGCCGCCTAGGTCCCCCGCCCGGATCACGCGGGGCTCTCGAAGCCCGGCACACCGCTCGGGTGCTCTCTCGCCGACGCTCCGCGACCGCTCTCCGCCGACTGACCCGGCCCACCCGGTGGGCCACCCGTCCCAGCCCGGAACACACTCTGTGAAGGAAGTACGAGATGAATACGCTCGACGTCGTCCTCAAGCACCTGGCAACCGACATCGAGGAGCTGGCGCAGCTGGTCGAGAAGATCGACGACGACGCCTGGACCACTCCGACGCCGGCGCCCGGCTGGACGGTCACCGACCAGATCGCCCACCTCACCTTCGTCTTCAACCTGGCCAGGACCGCGGCGGCGGCACCATCGGAGTTCAAGGCGGTCACGGCTGCCGCGGCCGGCAACTTCGACGGAGCGGTGAACGCGGCCCTGGAGCAGTTCAAGGGCTTCCCGCCGCGGGAACTGCTCACCCGCTTCAGGGACACGGGCCGGGCCTCGGTCGAGGCACTCGCCGCGGTGCCCGCCGACCAGGTGGTTCCGTGGCTGGTCAATCCGCTGCCGCCGGTCGTCCTGGGCTGCGCCGGGATCATGGAGGTGTTCGCCCACGGCCAGGACGTCGCCGACGCCCTGGGAGTCCGGCGCACGCCCACGGAGCGGCTTCGCAATATCGTCGACTTCGCCTGGCTGACACGCGACTTCGGCTACGAGTCCCACGGTCTGACCCCGCCGGCCGCCCCGTTCCGCTTCGAGCTCACCGCCCCCTCGGGCGAGGTCTGGACGGTCGGCCCCCAGGACGCCGACGAGACGATCAGCGGTCCCGCGCACGACTTCTGCCTGCTGGTCACCCGCCGCCGCCACCGCGACGACCTCGCCCTGACCGCGTCGGGTCAGGAGGCGGAGAAGTGGCTGGACATCGCGCAGGCCTACCGAGGTCCGGCGGGCGAGGGGCGCAGGCCCGGACAGTTCGCGGCGACCGGGAGCTGACCGGCGCTCCGGGTCCGGTGCCGTGCGACTCGTGGACCCACGGCGGGTCAGTATGCCTGGTGGACGGCGGCTTCGGCGGGCTCCCGGTCCCGGCCGATGTCGGCCAGGGCGTGGAGCACCATCGGCGGGTTGTCGGCCAGCCTCCGCAGCAGGGGAAGCCACCAGTTCACCCCGTAGGTCGCGTGGATGCGGCAGGGGCGGCCCGCCACCCGGTGGCGGCGCAGCAGATCGGGCCGGACACCGTAGAGCATCTCGATGTCCTGGACGTGTTCGAGCAGACCACGCTCCTGCGCCCCGGCCAGGACCTCGGCGTCCTGCGTGGCCAGACTCAGCTCGACGCCCCGGTCCACGAGAAGCTCCGCCAGGTCCAGATACCGGTCGTCGAGAGCGGGGCCCCGCAACAGGGCGGTGCCCGCGGGTTCGGCCGAGGAGCCCATGACCAACCGCACGGTGCGGCCCGGCGCCGCCACCGCCATGGCGTCGTCCCCCGTGCGGTGCAGGTGCGCCTGAAGCGTGATTCCCAGGTTGTCGTAGCGGGTCACCAGGGCGTCGTGGACGGCCAGGACGGTGTCGATGTCCTCGGAACCCTCCACGAGGAGGACGATTTCACTCCCGCGGAGCGCCGCGGCGGCCGCCAGCCGCCCGGCGTTGCGCAGGGCCGCCCCGGCCGAGTGGGCGAGGCCGATCCGGGAGAGATCCAGACCGATCCGGTCGGGGGCCGGTTCCTGATCGAGCAAGCTCAGATGCTCTTGGACCACGTGCTCCGCACGAACGGCGTCGATGGTTCCCTGATCGGGGCCGACGAACTCCGCGCTCACCCGGTACCCCCGGGAGCGCAGCCGGACGGCCTGCTCGAAGAACCCCGCGCGGTCCGGGGCGAGCACGTAGCGGCGGGCGGCGGGGAAGAGCATGTCCCGCAGTGCCGAGGAGGGCGCGGCGAAAGCGGTCCGGCACCGCGCGTCGCCGGCCAGCCGCCGCAGTCCCTCGGCCGCCGCCTCCAGCAGGGCACGCTGGGACATGTCGTGGTTCACGGCTGGGCCTCGGCCTTCTTCTCGGTGGGAGCCTGCTACTGCCAGGGCCGCTGTACCGGTCAGCGGGCGCACACCGGCGCCTTGTTCCGCGCGGTGCGGCCCGTCGGCCGGGCGACGAGGAACCGGAACCGGGCCGGTGCCCCACCCCCCATGGGTCGGTGGGTGTCCGGGACGGACAGACATGTACCAGTTTTCGGCAAAGTTTTGCCATGTTGGCAAGCATTGGTTGCCTGACCAACACACCAGCACTGGCGAGCATCCTCGCCGATCAACTCGATGTTTCCCATATGGCCGCCCGAGGTCGGAGGAGGCTACCTGGCTTGCATATCAGCACGCCCCTCCAGTAAAGGCAAGCAATTGCCATCGGGTTCGACAATTTCGGCAATAAAGTGACTGAAGTGGGAGGTACGCATGTGTCAGCAGACGCACGACCGGGGGCGAACAGCCGTGGCCGTACCGGGGGGCAGCACGCAGCAGCACCTCGCGCCGACGGTGGCGGGTACGGCGGGGCGGTGGACCTCGCGGGCCGAAGCGGCGTCAGCCGCCGGTGGCGCCGCGGACCTTCCCGCGTGCCCGCATGAGGCATTCCGCCGCGAGCCGCCAGATCTCCGCGGCGAGGTTGATGTTGGAGTTCTCCTGCGCCTCCTCGGCCAGGAGCTGAAGGCCGGCCAGGCCCTCTTCCTCCTCCCCGCTCAGGATGCGCAGCTGATGGCCGAGGACCTCCAGGCGGATCCGGCTCTGGTAGGGCAGCCGGAGCTCCGTCCTGCCGAGCCTCTCCAACAGCGCGCGGGCATCGGCGAACCTGCCCTCATGGAAGGCAAGGCGCGCCCGCAGCGCGGCGAGGGACTGCTCCAGAGCGGATGTGCGGGCAAAGGGGAGAGCGGCCTCCGCCGCTTCCATGCAGATCTGTGCGGCGTCGGGTTCGGGGGGAAGCTTCTGCAGGTGGAGTTCCGCCATCGCGATGCGCAGCCGCAGCCATATCGTCAGGTTCTCCCGGCTGTCGAACCCGTCCAGCGCCTCTTGGAAGAGGACCTCGGCCGCGGCGAACTCGCCCTGCCGCACCTTCAGCGCGCCCGCCGTCCACAACGCCTCGGCCCACAGGGTGTCGGAGCGCCCCCTCACCAGGACGGTCAGCTCGTCGGCGTGGCGCCGGGCGTCGGGCATCCGCCCCGCCTCGGCCTCCACCGACACCAGAACCAGCAGCGACGCGGCCCTGTCCTGGCTGGACAGCACGTGGTCCACCGCGAGCCGGTGGGCCGCGCCGGCAGCCTCCACCGCCGGAACGATCTCGCCCAGTACTCGCAGCGACCGGGCGAACTGGGTCAGGGCCCGGGCGCGCAACTCGGCCAGGCCGATCTCCTCACTCAGCGTCACCAGCTGCTCAAGGTAGCCGTGCTCGCCGACCGAGTCCCCGTGCCGGCGCTTCCACTGCCCCAGCAGCCACAGAGCCTGCCAGCGGAGCATCGGATCCTGGCCGTGCGCGGAACGCACCGCCTCGGCGAGAAGTTCACTGGTCTCGTCGGACTCCAGGGAGGTGGAGAGGGAGAGGATCTGGGCGAGCGAAGTGGCCCGGGAGCCCTCGAACTCCGACGGGCTGATGCCGAGTTGTCCGGCCAGGTGGGCGACGGCGCGCTCCGTGGGCTGCCGCGCGCCCGATTCCAGGCGCGAGAGATAGCCCGTAGACATGCCGTCCCCCGCGAGCGCGGCCTGGGACAGGCCCCGCTCGGTCCTCAGCTGCCTCAGGCGACGGCCGAAAGATGGCTGCTCCAACACGTGCACGCCCCAACGAATAGATGGAGGACGAAGGTTCCTGGCCCGGCCCGGTCCCCGTGGCCTGCCACGCTACTCATTCCAGATGTGCCAGAGAGTATGCCGGTCGCGTGCGGCTTGGCAAACCTGTCGACCTCGACGGCCTACGCATCTCGCTCAAATGCGGTGCGTGGATGGCAAGTAGAGTTGCCCGTGACTTGGAAAAGTATTGCCAGGCAGCATGTGCTCCCGTACCGTGACGAGAAGCCGATGCAGCCGACACATGCCCATGGAGGTGGCGAAAATGGCCAGTGACCGCTCTGCCGTCTCCGGCCGGAACCGTTCCGCGGGGTCCGGCGCGCCGCAGGGCCGTAGTGGCGACGAGTACCGGCTCGGTGACGTGGGCGAGTTCATGATCGGCGTGTGGAGCGAGCTCCTGGGCCGCTCCGATCTCACCGAGCATTCGGACTTCTTCGCGCACGGCGGGGACACGCTGCTGATCACGCGGCTGGTCCGCAGGATCACCGAGAGGTTCGGCGTCGCGGTGTCGCTGCGCGAGCTGTCGCGGCGCAACCTCGGCGACCAGGTGGCGCTGGTGCATGCCTCGCGGCTGCGCTCTGCCCGCCGGGGCTCCCGGCGCGCGGCCGTCACCACGGGCGACATCCGCCGGGTGCTGGTGCGCGGCTGGGGCGACCTGCTCGGCTTCCCGGACCCCTCCGAGGGTGCCGACTTCTTCGCCCACGGCGGTGACTCCCTGCTGATAACCCGGCTGGTCCGCAGGATCAACCGCGAGCTGGGCGTCACGCTTCCGGTGCGCGACATGCTGGCCGCCCCGACCCTGGGTGAGCAGACTCTGCTGCTCAGCGACGCGGTCGCGGGATCTCGCCGCTCCGTCTTCACCAGCGGCCGACAGTCCGACTGATACCCAGGCAAGTTGCCAAAGTCTGGCATATCGTTGCCACTATGAGTCCGATTCGCTAGCTTCCTGGCATCACGAGGTCTCACCGTCCCGCGGTCACGCCGCCCTCGCTAGGAGCTCGCATGGGTACCGCACTTCACGTTGCCCGACTGTCCCTCCTCATCGGCACGTTCGGACTCGTCACCTTCTTCACCACGGCCTCCGCCCACTCCGCAACGGGAGGAGAGGACGTGGAATGGCCCTTCACCAACATCTGCGTCGCCGACGACGACGTCGAATGGCCCTGATCCGCCGCCTTCCGCCCCTCGTCCTCCCGGAAAAAGGGCCGTGCCCCGCACAGCACCCGACAACGGCCTCCCCGGCATCAGCGGCCTGATGGCTTACCACCCGGGCACCGCCGCACCGCTGGGCGATCTCGTCAACGCCCAGCTGCGGTCGCCGTCCTCGCCCCGACCGGGGAACGCGAGCTCATCACGGCGTACGTCCCGTATCTCGGCCGTCTCGCCACCGAGCTGCCCAAGGACGGCGAGTACGACGAGCACTCCGCCCGGCAGACCGTCGCCAACGGCTGCCGAGCCGCGATGACCCAGACCGGCTGACGCCTTCCCGGAGAGGGACGACTGATGAGCACGCGGCGCCCCTGGAGCACCGCCGACGTCCCGGACCGCACCGGAACCACCGCGGTGGTCACCGGTGCGAGCTCCGGCATCGGACTGCACCTGGCACAGGAACTCGCCCGGCACGGCGCCCACGTGGTGCTGGCCGTGCGCGATCCCGACCGGGGGGTCGCCGCGGCGGCCCGCATCCGGAGCCGGGCGCCGTCGGCCGAACTGACGGTCCGCCGGCTTGACCTCTCCAGTCTCGCGTCGGTGCGTGCCGGCGCCGAGGAACTGCGCGACCGCTTCCCGCGCATCCACCTGCTGGTCAACAACGCGGGCGTGATGTGGACCGACCGGGCCCGCACCCCGGACGGAAACGAACTCCAGTTCGCCACAAATCACCTGGGGCACTTCGCCCTCACCGGTCTGCTCCTGGACTCCCTGCGGGCGGCGCCCGGCGCGCGGGTCGTGACGATCAGCAGCTATCTGCACCGGCTGGGACGCATCGACTTCCGCGACCTTCACGGCGAACGCCGCTACAGCCGGTACCGGGCCTACAACCAGTCCAAGCTGGCCAACCTCATGTTCGCGCTGGAACTCCACCACAGGCTGGTGGAGTCGGGCGTGGATCTGGCCTCGCTCGCCGCTCATCCCGGGCTGACCGCGACCGGTCTGGCCCGTGGCTTTCCCGCGCCCGTGCGCAGGTTCGGCTCCCCGCTCGCCCCGCTGTTCCTCCAGCCCGCCGCGGCGGGGATGCTGCCCGGTCTGCGGGCCGCCACCGATCCCGGCGCACGCGGGGGCGAGTTCTACGGGCCCCTCGGCGTGACCGAGACCCGGGGCGCACCCGGGCTCGTGCGCCCCGGCAGAACGGCCCTCGACCCCCAGGCCCGGCGCCGCCTCTGGGAGGAGTCCGAGCACCTCACCGGCGTACGCCTTCGGCCGTGAGGCCGCCTTCCCCAGCCGCCGCGGGGCCGTTCACCCCGGCCCGGCGGCCTCGGGCACGACGAGCCTACGGCCGACACGGATGGCTGTGGTCAGCGCCGCGTAGGACGTGAGCTCGACGAGTTCGCGGTCGGTGGGCCAACGCCGCCTGAACGCCTCGATGTCCTGCGGGAGCACCTGGTAGGGGGCGAAGGCCGTCAACAGTGCCAGCCGTGCCGCGGGAACGTCCTGGGGCGGCAGGCCGGACGCGGCCTCGTCGAGCCATCCCCGGCCGAGACCCGGCGCCGATCCGTCCCAGGTGTCCAGACGTGTGCGCAGCCGCTCCCGGACCGGTTCGGGCACCCAGTGCGCCCCCTGGTCCACGGCGGCGACGGCACGCCCCAGCGCCTGGGCCACGAAAGGGTTGCTCTCGGCCCACTCCAGTCCCGGCGGCAGGGGAGCCGGGGGCAGGAGATCGAGAGATGCGCCCGGCGTCAGCGGACCCGGGGCGACAGGACGCATGGCCAGTGCGGTGGTCCTCATGATGGGTCCGCGCAACGGCGTCGGCGTCCGGGCCGGCATGGGGGAGTCCTCCAGGAAGAGGGACACCATGCGGTTGATGTAGTGGAACGTGACCACGACGCCGCACAGTTCCGCCGCCTGTTCCCTGCTGAACGCAAACGGCTGCCCGCCGCTCGCCGCACCGCCGCCGGGTCGCCGACCTGCCTCCCGGACCCACCGCAGCAGCCCGGCTTGGCCGCCGTCCGGGGGCAGTGTCCCGAGAACCGCCTGATGGACCTGGACGCAGTAGGGACAGTCGTTGGCGCGGGAGACCTCGGTGGCGACCGTCTCCTTCACAGCCCGGCTCACCTGTCCGTCGACCAGCAGGGTCTCCCGCAGCATCAGCCACGCCGCGGCCAGCGACGCCGCGGCGGGCGAGTGGAGTGCCAGGGGCGGCGCGAGCACGCCGAACTGCTCCTCCGTCTCCCCGTACACCCGCGCCACCAAGGAGCGGGCCCGGCGCGGGGAGACCACGTCCACGTACCTCACCTGCCGCAGGGAACCCCGCAGCACTGCCCGAACGAGCGGCCT
The DNA here is from genome assembly GCF_032121415.1 of Streptomyces parvus. Taxonomy (NCBI): domain Bacteria; kingdom Bacillati; phylum Actinomycetota; class Actinomycetes; order Kitasatosporales; family Streptomycetaceae; genus Streptomyces; species Streptomyces parvus. The sequence goes on from NZ_CP135078.1 coordinate 155,420, forward strand.
CATCGTCGTCTTCCCTTCCCTTCGTCGACGCTCGGCGCCCCCGTCGGCGAGGGTTCGCCCAGCACGTCCGGTCCAAAGCGCGGCGCCGGGCCGTCGCCGTCGCCGGGTGGCCCCGCCCCCGGGCCACCCGCGCGGATGTCGGGACCCACCGCGCCGGGACCGAGCACCATCTGTTCCATCAGCATGCGGACCAGCGCGGTCGCCGCTTCCTGCGCGGTCGCCGCGCTGTAGGCGGCGGGCGAAGCCGCCGCGGTGCCGAGGACCGTGTCGGCCGACGGCCTCGCGGTGGCGGGTGCCACCGCGGCCGGCACCCGGGACGGACGGTCGCTGTCGCTCATGGGCTGCCTCCCTGACCGGTCCGGGCGCCGGCCCGGCGTGACCGGCGACGGGCGCCGACGCCGGCCGTGGCTCCGGCCGAGAAGCACATTCTCACTCCTCGGACCGGTCGTGGACTTCTCGTGGGATGCGCTGTCGCACGGGCGCGACCGGCATCGGCGAAGGTGACCGGCAATCAAGGAGATGCGACGTGCGCAGGACTCGGTGAACCATGCGGGAGCAGGGCGACGCCGTCCTGACCGATGCGCGCAGACGCCTGCTACCGCATACCGCGGACAGGACGTCTCATGATTCCCGGAGGATCGAGTGGACCAGACGCCTACGCCCGCCCGTACCGAACTGGTGGAACGGGCCTCGAAGCTGAGGCCGTTGCTCCAGTCCCACGCGGCATGGACCGAGGAGAACCGGCGGCTGCACGAGGAGTCGGTCGAAGCGATGGCCGCGGCCGGAATATTCCGCATGCGCGTGCCGGCCCGCTACGGCGGCTTCGAGTCCGACACCCGCACCCTGGTGGACGTCGCAGCCGAACTGGCGCGCGGCGACGGATCGGCCGCGTGGACGGCGTCGGTGTGGTGGATACCCACCTGGATGGCGGGCCTCTTCCCGGACCACGTGCAGGACGAGGTGTTTTCCCGGCCGGACGTCAGGGTCTCCGGCACCCTCAGCCCCGGCGGTATGGCGGCCCCGGCCGACGGCGGCGTCGTGGTGAACGGCAAGTGGGGCTTCATCAGCGGCGCCTGGCACAGTCACTGGCAGGTCCTGATCGCAGTCTCGCCGACCCCCGACGGCGGCATGCAGCCCGTGATGGCCCTGGTGCCGACGGACCAGCTGCAGATCGTCGACGACTGGCACACCTCGGGCCTTCGGGGCTCGGGAAGCGTCAGCACCATCGCCTCGGACGTCTTCGTCCCCCAGGAGCGCGTCCTTCCGCTGGGCGCGGTGCTCCAGCAGCAGTACGCCTCCGAACTCAACGCCGGATCGCCGATGTTCCGGGCGCCCATGCTGGCCGTGGCCTCGGCCTCGTCGGTCGGCACCATGACGGGACTGGCTGCGGCCGCCCAGGACGTCTTCCGCGGCAGGCTGCCCGGCCGGAAGATCACCTACACCGAGTACGAGGAGCAGGGCGCGGCACCGATCACCCACCTGCAACTCGGCGAGGCGACCCTGCTGGCCGACGAGGCCCGGTTCCACGCCCACCGGCTGGCCGACCTGGTCGACTCCAAGGGGGCTTCGGGCGAGGCCTGGACGCTGGAGGAGCGGGTGCTGTGCCGCGGCCTGCTCGGGCGGGCCTGCCGGCTGGGCAAGGAGTCGGTGGACATCCTCGCGCAGGCGAGCGGCGGGTCCTCCATCTACAACGACGTCCCGATCCAGCGCGTGCAGCGCGACGCCCAGAGCATCACGCTGCACGCGCTCATGAACCCGAGCACCAACCTGGAGCTGTACGGCCGGCTGCTGTGCGGTCAGGGGCCCAACACCCTGTACGTCTGAGACGGGGCGCACCGCCGGCCGGGGCGGTCGCCGCGTTCCGGCCGGCGGGGTGCTCAGGGCCCGGACTCAGGACTCTAGGGTCACGGGGAAGGTTTCGAGGCCGCGGACGACCCAGCGGTCGCGGTAGACGGGCGGCTCGGACACGGCCAGCCCCGGGAAACGGCGCAGTAGCCGCGGCAGCGCGATCCGCGCCTCCAGGCGGGCCAGCGGAGCGCCCAGGCAGAAGTGGCCGCCGGCGCCGAAGCTCAGCGGCCTGGTCGCCTCCGATGCGCCCCGCCGGGACGCGTAGCGGTCGGGGTCGAAGCGGCCGGGCTCGGGGTGGCGGTCGGGATCGCGATTCGCGGCAGCCAGGATCAGGATCAGCTTGGAGCCCGCCGGTACGGGCAGGCCCAGCAGGTCGACGTCCTCGGCAGCCCACCGGCTGGTGACGTGGACCGGCGGCTCGAACCGGAGGATCTCCTCGACATAGCCATCGGCGAAGTCCGCTTCGGCCCGCAGCCGGGCCGCGTACGCCCGCTGTTCGAGGGCGATCATCACCCCATGGCCGATCAGAAAGCTCGTGGTCTCGAATCCGGCCGTGAGCAGCACCATCATGGTGCCCATCAGTTCGTCGTGGTCCAGGCGCCCGGGAGAGGCGTCGTGGGCCTCGGCGAGCAGGGTGACCAGGTCGTCGGCCGGGGTGCGGCGGCGATGCTCCAGGAGGTCGTCGAAGTAGGCGCTCATCTCGTCCATGGCGGTGTCGGCCCCCGTGAGCGCGGCGGGATCGGTGAAGCCGTCCGTCGCCACGGCGACCCGGGAGGCCATGTCGCGGAACCACACCTGGTCCTTCTCCGGGAAGCCGATCATCTCGCTGATCACCGCGACGGGCAGCCGGGCGGCGAACTCGGCGATGAGGTCGACCGGGGAGCCGTCGGAGCCGAGCCGCGCCATACGGTCGAGGAGCCGGTCGGTCATGTCCTCGATCACCCCATGCATCCGGCGCACCTTGGGCGGGGTGAACGCGAAGCTCACCACTTGGCGCAACCGGCCATGATCGGGCGGGTTGCTGTAGAGCATGGAGCTTGTGAACCCCCGGACCGAGGAGTGCGACCGCCACGAAGGGAAGACGACGTCGTAGCTCCTGGCATCCTGTACGCGCAGGGCAGGTTCCCGCAGCGCCCGGTCGCACGCGTCGTGGCCGACCACCACGAAGCGGCCGGGCTTCGCGGGGACCGCCTGTCCGTGTGCGCGGATCGCCTCGTAGAGGGGGTAGGGGTCCTGACGCCCGCGCACCGTGCCCAGCGTGTCGAGCGCCTCCATCGGCGACATGACCATGCCGGCCATATGCTCTCTCCTTGTCTGCCGTGACCCGCGTCGCGTTCGGCCGGGGCCCCGCGCCGGTCAGACCACGGACATCTGGATGATCGCGGAAGGACCTGCGGGGTGGACGGCGGCCACCCGGAGCCCGGCCCGGCCGGCGAGCTCCTCGAACTCGTCGACGCCGCGCTCCTTGGCTCCATAGACGCACAGCATGCGCAGGTCCATGCCGGTGTGCGGGGTGTCACCCGCCGAGCCGGTCGACTCGATCACGAACACCGACCCCGTCCGCCCCGCCGCCTCGGCGCAGCGTCGCAGGATCGCGACGGACGCCTCGTCGTCCCAGTCGTGCAGGACCAGGGACAGGACATAGGCGCCCGCGCCGGCGGGAAGGGGATCGAAGAAGCTCCCCGAGACCGCGTTCGCCCGGTCGTCCAGTCCGGACGCCGCGAACGACTCCTTGGCACGCTGCACCGCATCGGGCAGGTCCAGGACCGTGCCGCGCAGCGACGGAAAGGCGGTCAGCAGCGCGATCAACAGGGATCCGTCACCGCCTCCGAGGTCGATCACATGACCGGTGCTCGCCCAGTCGAAGCCGGCCACCACGGCCGGGGCGCGGGTGGCGACGTCCTGTCCGAGCAGCCGGTTGAAGGATTCCGCGCGGCGGGGGTCGTCCGCCAGGTCCTCCCAGAAGGAACGGCCGTAGCGCAGGGGGAAAGCTGCCTTCCCGGTCCGAACGCTGTGCAGCAGGTCGACGAACGACAGCTCGCCCCGCCCCGCCCCCTCCATGTCGAACCAGGCCCGGACGCCGGCGGGGTGGTCCGCGCACAACGGCCGGCCCAGGGGCGTCAGCGTGTACCGGCCGAGTTCGTCACGGTCCAGCAGGCCCCGGACGGTGAGGTAGCGCAGGAGCCGGTCGAGAGAGTCCTCGTGCACGGCCGCCGCGGCGGCGAGTTGGCCGGCGGTGTGCGCCCCTGCCGTGATGTGGTCGGCGATGCGCAGTGTCGCTGCGACGCGCACGGCCATCGGAGTACCCAGGTTCGCCATCGACCACAGTTCGGCGGCCTTGCCGTCCTCATCGCCCAACACGGCTCTTCCTTCCGGGACATCGGCCTTCGGCCGGTGGGCCACCATCGTGACGCCAAGTCTCGGGCGTCCCATCTTCTGGGTTGCTCAGTCGTACGGCGGGCGGCCCGGGGGAACCGGCCGCCCGCCGTACGGGTCTCGTCGGGCCGGGGTTCAGCCCACGGGCTGGGACGTGCGGTCCTCACGGACGGGGGCCGGCCCCCCGGACGTCTTCGACAGCGCGCCCGGCCACCAGAACCGGGGCCCCAGATCGAGCGCCAGTGCCGGCAGGAGGATCGTCCGGACGAGGAAGGTGTCCAGCAGGATGCCCAGGCCGACCACGACACCCATCTGAGCCATCGGCACCAGCGGTAGCGTGGCGATGACGGCGAACGTGGCGGCCAGGACCACACCGGCGCTGGTGATGACGCCCCCGGTGGTGGTCAGGCCGGTGAGCACGCCCTTGGCATGGCCGTGCAGAGCGACTTCCTCCTTCACACGGTGCATGAGGAAGATGTTGTAGTCGATTCCGAGGGCGACCAGGTACACGAACCCCAGGAGCGGAACCGACCAGTCGACGCCGGCGTGTCCCATCACGTACTCGAAGAGCAGGTTGGATGCTCCCAGGGCCGCGAAGAACGACACGACCACGGTGCCGAGCATGATCAGCGGTCCGGTGACCGAGCGCAGCAGCCAGATCAGGACGAGCAGGACCACGAGCAGGACCGCGGGGACGGTGACCCACAGGTCACGGACCGAGGCACGCTGGGTGTCCAGGCTCTGGGCGGTCGTACCGCCCACCAGGGCGTCCGTGTTGTCCCGCAGGGCATCGATGGTGTCCTTGGCCCCGCTGCTGTCGGGAACGTCCTTGAGCACCACGGACAGCAGGGTCAGCTCTCCGTCGGGAGTGGTGGGGCCGTCCTCGACGGACACCACTCCTTCGGTCCCTTCGGCCGCCCGACGGACCTCGGCCACGTCCGCGCTGGGCGCGACGACGGTGGCGGGGTCGGAGGAGCCGGACGGGTAGTGGGCGGAGATCCGCTCCTGAGCTACGACGGACTCGGGCTTCGTCTGGAGCAGTTCGCTCTGGGTGAGTCCCATGTCGAGCCCGAGGGAGCTGAGGGCGAGAAGCCCCGTCGCGGCCAACGACAGCACCCAGGCTCGGCGCGGCCGGGCGGCCGTGACGGAACCGATGCGCTCCCAGCGGCTGTGGGACGCCGGGGCCTCGGCGGCCGCGGCCGACTCCGCTGTCCAGCGGGGCACGAAGGGCCAGAACACCCAGCGGCCCAGGATGACCAGCAGTGCGGGCAGGATCGTGACCATGGCGAGGAAGGCGCAGACCACGCCGATCGCACCGACCAGGCCCATGGAGCGGGAGGAGTTGACGTCCGCGAGGACCAGGCAGACGAGGCCGATGGCGATGGTGCCGGCCGAGGCCAGGATGGCCGGGCCCGACCGTCGCAGCGCAGTCTTCATGGCGACGTGCCGGTCCTGCTCGCGGCGCAGCTCCTCACGGTAGCGGGCGATGAGCAGCAGGGCGTAGTCGGTGCCGACACCGAACACGAGGACCATCAGGACGCCGGAGCTCTGCGGGTCGACCGGCAGCCCGGCGTACTTGGCAAGCATGTAGGTGCCGACCTGGGTCAGCACGGAGGCGAAGCCGACGGAGAGCAGGGGCAGCAGCCACAGGATGGGGGAGCGGTAGGTGATCAGCAGCAGGATGGCGACCACGAGACCGGTGACCATCATCAGCATGGAGTCGAGGGACTCGAAAGCGCCGGCGGCGTCGGTCGTCGACCCGGCGGGCCCGCCCACCTCGATGGCGACGCCCGGGGGGGCGTTGGCGTCCGCGACATCGCGGACCTTCTTCGTCGTGGCGACGATGTCGGCGTCGCTGATCAGCGGAACGACGACCATGAGCGCTCGGCCGTCCTCCGACTCCAGCGGCGCGTCGACCTTCTCGCCCTCGGCGGCCAGTTCCTGGAAGGCGGCTATGTCCTTCTCGGCCTTGGCCCGCCCCTCGGCGGGCAGCGAGCCGTCGGCACTGTAGACCACCACGGCCGGCATCAGCTCGTCGGCACGGAACTTCTCCAGTTCCTTGTTCAGCTTCGCGGACTCCGAGCTGCGCGGAAGGAAGGCGTTGGCACTGGAGTCCTGGACGTCGGCGAGCTTCCCCGCGAGGGGGCCCAGTGCCATCGCGACAATGAGCCAGGCGGCCAGGACCAGCCACTTTCCACGTCTGTCACCGGGCACACCACTGGTGCGCTTGAACCAGGCTTGCAAGGGGGGCTCCTTCGGACACGTCTCGGATTCCGCGATGGCCGGGAGTGCCGGGAAGGCCGCACTGCACGGCCGTTCCGACGCGGCCGGCGGGGGCCTCCATCGTTCCCAACTCCACCTGGGCAACGTCAACTTCCAGATTGCGCAGTTGGTCGAACAAGGTTTGGCCGGGCCCTCCGGCGCGGTACGCGGAGCTCCGCACACAAGGAGAAGCGTCCCGTGCGCCGCCGCCCCAAGATGGGCGTCGTGGCGAATGACGTGACTGTGACCGATCCGGACCGGGGGCTCCTGCCGGCCTCCGGATCTGCGGCGTTGCACCGCTACGCGGCCTACCACGTGAGCGGCGGACTCGACCTGGACGCCCTGCGAACGGCCTGGCGGGCGGTGGCCGGGGACGGGGCTCTCGTGGACGGACCGGCCGCCGGCGAGGAGTGCGGGGACGAGGAACTCTGCGCCCGCTGGGCGGCCCGTCCCTTCGCCGAAGGTGACGCCCCCGCACGGCTCCACATCGCCCGCAGCGGTCCGCGCGCACACCTGCTTCTCCTGGTGGCCTCCCACTCCGGAGCCTGGGAAGGACCGTCCGGGGCCCTGCCGGCCGATCTTTCCGACGCGTACCGCACCGTCACCACCGGAGGACGGCCCCCCGCTCGGCCTCCTCTGCGGGCGCCCCGTGCACCTGGGCGCGAGGACCCCCCGGCGACCGCCTCCGGGCCGGTCCTGCCCGCCGACCGGAACCGTCCGCACCTGCCCCCGCACGCGGGAAGCACCGTCGCCTTCGACTGGAGTCCGGACCTCGGCTTCCGTACGGCCCGGCTCGCCGAAGCGGAACGGGTCACCCCCGCGGCCGTGGTGCTGGCCGGATTCCAGGCCCTGGTCCACCGCTATGCCGGACAGGACGACGGGACGCTGACCACCGCCTTCCGGGAGCTGCTGCGCACGACGCCGGACCCGGCGTCGGGGCCGTGCCGGATCGAGGGGGCCGACGCCGTGTTCGTCCACGAGGGCCGACAGGGCCTGCGGATACCGGGCGCCGAGGTTCGGCGGCTTTCCGTGCACAACGGCACGGCCGCCGCCGACCTGACCCTGGTGCTGCAGGACACCGCGCCCTGTGTCACCGGTTTCCTGGAGTACCGCGACGCCCTGTTCGAGCCAGCATCGGCCCGTCGGTTGCTGGAGCAACTGGCCGCCCTCCTGAGCGCCGCGACCGCTGATCCGGACACGTCCGTGGGCGGGCTGCCGCTGGAGGACGACCGCCACCGGGACCGTGCCCTGCGCGCTTCTGACCGCCGGGTGCCCGACAGACACGTGACGCGGCCGGTGCACGTCTCAGTACGCCACCACGCCGAACACGACGGTGTCGCCGTCTCGTTCGGCGACGTGCGGACGGGCTACGCCGAACTGGCCTCGGACGCGGCCCGGGTCGCCTCGGCCCTCCTCGCGTCCGGCGCGGGGCACGGCTCGCCGGTGGCGGTGCGGATGCAGCCGGGTGCCCACCGGATCGCGGTGCTGCTGGGAGTCCTGGAAGCGGGCGCCCACCTGGCATGGTTCGCCCCGGGCGGCGGGGGCGAACGACACCGGTCGATGCTCCGCGATCTGCGCCCGGCGTGCATGGTGCTCGACGGCGGTCCGCAGGAGGACCCGTTGGCGCTCTGGTACGCCGGTGAACCGGGCGCCCGCCTGCTGGACGTCTCCCGGGTGCTCGGCCCGCCCTCCGCCACTGCCGGCGCCACTGCCACTGCCGGGGCCCGGCCGAGCCCGGCGGACCTGGCCTACGTGGCGTTCACATCCGGCTCGACGGGGCGGCCCAAGGGGATCCTCCAGTCGCACGCCGCGCTGACCCAGTTCGCGGGCTGGATGGGCGAACGGTTCGCGATGGGGCCGGGCGCGCGGGTGGCACAGTGGGTCTCCCCGGAACACGACCCGGCGCTGGCCGAGGTCTTCGCGACGCTCCTGGCCGGCGGGACGCTGTGTCCGGTGCCGGAGCGCGTCAGGGTGAACCCCGACAAGCTGGTGCCGTGGCTCGTCCAGGAGGGGATCACCCATCTCCAGACCGTGCCCAGCTTCGCCCGGGACCTCCTGGGAGTGATCACCGGCTCCGATCCCGCCCGGCGGCCCGACAACCTGAGCCACCTGCTCCTGATGGGGGAGGCGCTGCCCGGCGAACTCGTGGACGGACTGCGCGCGGCCCTGCCCCGAACCCGCCTGATCAATCTCTACGGGCCCACCGAGACGATCGCCGCGACCTGGCACGAGATCACCGGGCCGGTCACGGGCCCGGTCCCGATCGGGCACCCCCTCCCCGGCCGCCAGGTACTCGTCGTTGACGAGCACGACCGGCCGAGCCCCGCCGGCGTCACCGGCGAACTGGTGGTCCGCTCTCCGTACGTGACACCGGGGTACCTCGCCGTCGAGGGCGGCCCGGACCACAGCGCGCTGTTCGCGCCCCTCGCCGGCTTCGCCCCCGACGGTGACCGGTGGTACCGGACCGGAGATCTTGCGCGGACGCGGTTCGACGGCGCCCTGGAATTCCGGGGCCGCAGGGACTTCCAGGTCAAACTGTTCGGGAACCGCGTGGAACTCACCGAGATCGAGGCCGCGCTGAACCGTGACCCCTCGGTCCTGGAGTGCGCGGTCCTCCCCCACGTCAACGCCCAGGGCCTGGTGACCCGCCTCGCCGTGTACGTGGTGCCACGAAAGGGCGGCCAGGGGGACGTGCGTGCGGACGTCCGGGCCTGGCGTTCCCATCTGCGCGGCCAGTTCGGCCCCCTCGCGCTGCCCGCCGTCTTCACCCGCCTGACCTCACGCCTGCCGCGCAACGCTGCGGGGAAGGTGGACCGCTCCCGGCTCACCCACTGAGCCGCGCCCCACGACCCCATCCCCTGACCTGTCGTACACCGGCCTCGGCCGCTACCCATGGAGTGATGGCATTGACTCAAGTCGAGACCGAGATCGTCCCGGTTTCCATCGACGGCGAGACCCTGACCGTCGAAGCCGTACGCCGCGTCGCGGAGGAACGCGCGGCGGTCGACGTACCGGCCGAATCCATCGCGAAGGCCCGGAAGAGCCGGGAGATCTTCGAGGGGATCGCCGAACAGAACATCCCCATCTACGGGGTGACCACCGGGTACGGCGAGATGATCTACATGCAGGTCGACAAGTCGAGGGAAGTTGAGCTGCAGACCAATCTCGTCCGTAGCCACAGCGCGGGAGTCGGTCCGCTGTTCGCCGAGGACGAGGCGCGGGCGATCGTCGCCGCCCGGCTGAACACCCTGGCCAAGGGCTACTCCGCAGTGCGCCCCATCATCCTCGAACGCCTCGCGCAGTACCTGAACGAGGGCATCACCCCGGCCATACCCGAGATCGGGTCGCTGGGGGCGAGCGGCGACCTGGCCCCCCTCTCCCACGTCGCGAGCACCCTCATCGGAGAGGGCTACGTCCTGCGCGACGGACGGCCGGTGGAGACCGCCCAGGTGCTGGCCGAGCGCGGCATCGAGCCGCTCGAACTGCGCTTCAAGGAGGGCCTCGCACTGATCAACGGCACCTCCGGCATGACCGGTCTGGGCTCCCTGGTCGTCGGACGCGCCCTGGAACAGGCCCAGCAGGCCGAGATCGTCACGGCACTGCTCATCGAGGCGGTACGCGGATCGACCAGCCCCTTCCTCGCGGAGGGGCACGACATAGCCCGGCCGCACGAGGGCCAGATCGACACCGCGGCCAACATGCGGGCCCTGATGCGGGGCAGCCAACTGACGGTCGAGCACGCCGACCTGCGCCGTGAGCTGCAGAAGGACAAGGAGGCCGGCAAAGACGTCCAGCGCTCCGAGATCTACCTGCAGAAGGCCTACTCGCTGCGGGCCATCCCGCAGGTCGTCGGGGCCGTGCGCGACACCTTGTACCACGCGCGGCACAAGCTGCGCATCGAGCTCAACTCGGCCAACGACAACCCGCTCTTCTTCGAGGGCAAGGAGATCTTCCACGGGGCGAACTTCCACGGTCAGCCGATCGCGTTCGCGATGGACTTCGTGACCATCGCGCTCACCCAGCTCGGCGTCCTGGCCGAGCGACAGATCAACCGGGTCCTCAACCGGCACCTCAGCTACGGTCTCCCGGAGTTCCTCGTCTCCGGGGACCCGGGGCTGCACAGCGGATTCGCCGGCGCCCAGTACCCGGCCACAGCGCTGGTCGCCGAGAACCGGACGATCGGCCCGGCCAGCACCCAGAGCGTCCCGTCCAACGGGGACAACCAGGACGTGGTGAGCATGGGCCTGATCTCGGCCCGCAACGCCCGCCGGGTCCTGTCGAACAACAACAAGATCCTCGCGGTGGAGTACCTGGCCGCCGCCCAGGCGGTCGACATCTCCGGCCGGTTCGACGGCTTGAGCCCGGCGGCGAAGGCCACGTACGAAGCGGTGCGCGAGCTGGTTCCGACGCTGGGCGTCGACCGCTACATGGCCGACGACATCGAGCTGGTGGCCGACGCGCTGTCCCGCGGCGAGTTCCTCCGGGCAATCACCCGGGAGACGGACCTCAAGCTGCGCTGACCACGCCCGGTATCACATGGCTGAGGCGGTTCACCCGGTACCGGGTGAACCGCCTCAGCCATGTGATACCGGGCGCCGCGGGGAGACGGCGCCCGGCGCGTCTCACCCCGCCCCGGAGCCTTCGCTCCCCGCGGCCTCGGCCGTCCGGACGACCGCCGCGATGAAGGTCGGCAGATCCGGGTCGTCGAAGAGGACGCCGATGTCGACCCAGATGTCCAGCTCCTCCTGGATACGCGTGGCGATGCGCACGGCCGAGACCGACTGCCCCCCGAGCTCGATGAATGTCGCGCCTTCCTCACCGGACGTGCCGAGAACACCCGTCCAGATCCGGGTGACCTTCTCCTCCAGGGAGGATCCGGCCGTTGTGTCGGAAACGGTGGACACTGGCTTTCCTTTCTTCGGGCGGGTTCGCCGCCGCCGCAGCTGTGTCAGGAGGTGAAGGGGGCGTCCGGCCGGGCCACCGACTTCTCCAACAGGTCGAGGTAGTCGGCCAGGAAAGCCGCCATCGTCTCGTCCTTGAAGCGGTTGGTGTTGTACCCGAGGCTGCCGGCCATGGAGCCCGAGGGGTCGATGTGGATGGACCACAGCACCCCGTCGGGGATATCGGATCCCTCCGACTGCGACAGCTGCCGCTCCCAGATCTTCGAGTACGTCAGGTCCCCGGCCTGCTCGGGCCCGTCGGCCGCGGGCGCGTGCACCGCCTGGAAGACCGAGATCTGGTGGTTGTCGGAGGCCGCCGACGCCATCAGCTCCGGCACTTCCGGGATCAGCCGGGAGAACGGCAGCTCGTGGGTGAACGCCTCTCCGCAGGTGGCGCGGGTGCGCAGCACGACGTCGCGGAAGGAAGCGCACCCGGAGAGGTCGGTACGCAGCGGCAGGAAGTTGATGAAGGACCCCACGGTGTCCTCGAACCGCGAGTTGTTACGCCCCCCGGAGAAGGTCGGCACGGTGATGTCCAGCTCACCCGTCCTGCGGTGCAGCAGCACCTGGTAGGCGGCGAACATGGTCATGAACGGGGAGCACTTGGCCGCCCGTGAGAACTCCACCACGGCGTCGGCCAGCTCCCCGCGTACGGCGAAGCGCTGCCACGCGGTGCCCTTGGGCAGCCCCGCCGAGCGCGGCATGTCCGTCTCGAGCCCGATGATCCGCGCGCCTTGGAGGCGCTCGCGCCAGAATTCCTTCGAGACCGCGACCCGCGGCGCCTCGGCCGCCTCGCGCTCCCAGCGGGCGAACTCCGCGTGCTGGGTCGGCTCGGGCAGCGGGGGGACCGGGTTGCCGCGCCTCGCGGCGTACAGGTTGAGCAGGTCGCGGGCGATGACGTGCATCGCCCAGGCATCCGCCGCCGTGTGGTGGGCGATGAGGACCAGCACCGAATCCTTCTGGTCGAAGCGTCCGAGCACGGCGCGCAGCAGGGGCAGCTCCCGCACGCTCAAGCCGGTCGACTCCACCTCGTTGAGCAGTTCCTCACCGCGCCGCACCCGCTCCGACTCGTCGACGCCGCCGAGGTCGCGCACCTCCAGCGCGGCGGGCCCCGCGGGCAGGATCTCCGGACGGTGCGTGCCGCCCTCGCGAACCAGCGAGGTACGCAGGGCCTCGTGACGCACGACGACGTCGCCCAGCGCCTCGCGCAAGGTCTCCTCGTCGATCCCACCGGTCAGCCGCCAGGCTCCGACGATGTGGTACATGGGGCCGAACGGGCCCACATCGGCACCGTCGTTCCCCCTGTCGAACATGCACAGGAACTCCTGGTGGAAGGAGAGCGGCGGCGCCGTACCGTCCTGGGACCGGTCGGTGGTGTCGGACGTCGTCATGGTGTCAACCTCTCATCGGGAACGTCGCCGGCGCTCGGTGCCGGACGGAGTGCGGAACAGCGGACGGTCACCCGACGGGGCGGGCGACGGCGGGTTCCGGCACCGGGCCGCCTTCCGGGGCCGGCCTGGCACGGAACAGCCGTCGCTCCCACAGGGTGGCCGGCCAGGCCAGCAGGACCGCGGCCATCACGGCGGCGATGAACCAACCCGAGGCGCCCCGTTCGTCGGAGTAGGCGGCCAGCAGCGGCCCCGCCCCGCCGAGAAGCGCGGTGGTCGAGGCGTGCGGCAGTCCGATGCCCAGGCCGCGAATCTGCGGAGGAAAGATTCTGGAGAGCATCTTGGGCAGCACCATGGTGACGCAGCCGAGGAAGATCACTCCGGTGCTGTACGTGAACGCCAGGCTCGCGAAGGAGTCCTGGACGGTGAGGTAGGCGTACGAGCCCACAGCGGCGAAGACGACGCTGGAGACAATCAGAAACCTGCCCGGTTCCACCCGGTCGGCGAGCAGCCCAATGGGTACCTGCAGCAGGATGACAGAGCCGGTCACGCAGACCACCACCCAGAACATCGTCTGCGAGCCGATCAGGCGGTGACCCATCGCCGGGACCGCGGTCGACCACGTTCCTCCGATGACCCCCAGGCCGGCCACGAACATCACGGCCAGCAGCACCTGACGGCGGTGAGCACCTATCAGCTGGCTCAGTGAGCCGCGCCGGGCCCGGGGGCGCACCTCGCGGCGGAAGACCTCGGTCTCGGAGAGCCGACGGCGCAGGAACAGCAGGATCACGCCGAAGACACCGCCGAGGAGGAACGGCACCCGCCAGCCCCATGCCTCCATCGTCGCCGTGCCCAGCCACACTCCGAGGCCCGCGCCCAGCAGCGAGGCGACGAAGGGGCCCGCCATGGTCGTCACGGAGAAGAGGCTGCTGTAGAGGCACCGGCGGTTCTTCGGCGCGATCTCCATCAGGTAGGTGGCCGCCGCTGTCCATTCCCCGCCCGAGGAGACTCCCTGGGCGAGCCGGGCGAGCAGCAGAAGCAGCGGGGCGATGACCCCGATGTGCTCGTAGGTGGGGACGACGGCGATCAGGGTCGAGCCGCCGGTCATCAATCCGATCGCCAGCATCAGGGCGGGCCGGCGGCCGCGCCGGTCGGCGAGGCGGCCCAGCAGGATCCCGCCGATCGGCCGGAACAGCATGCCCGTCCCGAAGACCGCGAACGCGCCGAGCAAGGAGGTGAACTGGTTGGACGAGGGGAAGAACTGAGCCGCGAAGAGAGGAGCGAAGAGCCCGTAGGCGAGCCAGTCGAACGACTCCACGAAGTTGCCCACCACTGTCGCCACGACGGAGCGCCGGTGCGACTGACCTGACTGCACCGATCCATTGACAGCGGGCATCGAGCCTCCGTGCGTAAACGTGTGCGAAGTCCTTGACACCGCAGATAGTCGCACCGGGTCGCGGGCCTCAGCTTCTTCCAGAATGCGCGACTTGTTCTGGCCGTGAAGCGACTGGCGTGGGGCGCAACGCAGGAGATGCCCGATGACCGGGCCGCCTGCCAGCGTCGGGCTCGGGCAGGGCTGCGGGCCGTGCCGAAACCGCCATCCAACGGACGGGAACCGAGATATGACCAGCACCGACTCGACCACCTCCGCTCCCAACGCCGCCCTGGCCGCGGTAGCCGCTCTGCCCGCGCGCATCGTCGCCGCGTGGGCCGACCACGACGCCGACCGGTTCGCCGACGTCTTCGCCGAGGACGGGACGATGATCCTCCCCGGCCTCTACCGCAAGGGCCGCGAGAACATCCGCACCCACATGGCGGCCGCGTTCGCGGGCCCCTACAAGGGCACGCGTGTCATCGGCAGCCCCATCGACGCGCGCCTGCTCGGCGACGGGGTCGCCCTGCTGATCACCGAGGGCGGCATCCTGGCCCCGGGGGAGACCGAGGCGAGCGGCGACGGCGCCGTCCGGGCTTCCTGGCTGGCCGTCGAACAGGACGGGCAGTGGCGTCTGGCCGCTTACCAGAACAGCCCCCGCGGCAACGCCTGACCGGACCACCGTCCCTTTTCGCGACACGAAGCACTGAGCATTCCTGAAGATGCGAAACACACCTGAGGGCACGACAATGTCCGGAAGGTCTGGGCACGCCGCCGTGCAGCGGCGGCGTGCCCTCCGGACCCCTCAATTCCGGCAGGACCGATTACTTTTCCGCCGGACGCCGGTCTGCACTGTCGGCAGCACGCCCCACAATGTGATCTGAGGGAAGCTATGTCTTCAACCCGTGAGAAAGCAGCCAAGGTGGAATCAACGACGGTATCGGCCGACGGCACCACGATCGCCTTCGACAAGTCGGGCGAGGGGCCGGCGGTGATCCTGGTGGCCTCCGCCTTGGCCGACCGCTCCGACGCAAAGAGGCTCGCCGGTCTCCTCGCCGAGCACTTCACGGTCGTCAACTACGACCGCCGGGGCCGCGGGGCCAGCAGCGACGGCTCGGCGTACGCGGTCGAGCGCGAGATCGAGGACATCGCGGCACTGATCGACCACGTCGGCGGTTCGGCCTCCCTGTTCGGCAGCTCGTCCGGCGCGGTGCTCGCCCTGCGAGCCGCCGCCGCCGGCCTCAAGGTGAACAAGCTCGCGGTCTACGAGCCGCCGTTCTCCGTCACCTCGGACGGCTTCGGCCCGCCCGCCGGCTTCGGCAGTCAGATCGACACCCTTCTGGCGGAGGACCGACGCAGCGACGCGGTCAAGGCCTTCATGGTCAAGGCGCAGGGCATGCCCTCCTTCATGGTCGGCGCCATGCGCCTGATGCCCGGTGTCTGGTCCAATCTCAAGGGTCTGGCCAACACACTTCCCTACGACATCGCGGTGATGGGCGACACCCAGCAGGGCAAGCCGCTCCCCGCCGAGCCGTGGTCGGCGGCGTCGGCCCCGACCCTGGTGCTGACCGGTTCCAAGAGCCCCGACGGATTCCAGCGTGCCGCGAAGGAACTCACCGGGGTACTCCCCGATGCGAGCCACCGCACCCTGAACGGGCTCAACCACGGCGCCGTCGCCATGGCGCCCAAGAAGCTCGCCCCCGAGCTCATCGAGTTCCTGCGCGGCTGAGCCTGCTCTCCCTACGTACTGCGGCCCCCGGACATCGCGTCCGGGGGCCGCAGTACGTAGGGAAAGCTACCGCCCTCCGAGAAGGTCGCGGGAGGCGGAACGCATCTCCTGAAACGACTCCAGGTCGGGAGCGGTCCAACCGTCCAGGTCGTACTCATCCATGCAAGCCTGGGCGAAGTCCTTGTAGGAGTCCAGTCTGCCGCTCGCCGTCTGCGACAGCAGCAATTCGATCCGGGTGTTCTCGTGGTTTCCGGAGTAGTTCCGCTCGTAGAGTTCGTGCCGGCCGCCGAAGTCGGATCCCACCGCGTCCCACAGCAGCTTCATCACCTTGACTCGCTCGACGGCGCCGGCGCCGTTGCTGCCCCGGAGATACTTCTCCAAGTAGGGGCCGGTCTCGGGGTTGCGGAAGTCCTCCGTGGAGGAGTTGACGTACATCAGCCCGCTGGCCACGTCCTGCTGGATGATCTCCAGAACCCGCGGGTAGCCGATCTGCATGAACCAGCGGTAGGCCATGCCCGCCTGGGGGTTGGGCAGGAGCGTGCCGTTCTTCCAGGGGACGGGGTTGCGGGCCGCCGCGTCCGACAGCGACCAGAAGAGGTTGCGCCAGGCCAGGACCTCTCCCAGGCGGGTCTGCACGCCGCGGAAGTCCTTCGCCCCGGTGATATCCAGCGCCTTGGCCAGCAGCCCGGCGATGAACTCCAGCTTCACGGCGAGCCGGGTGCATCCGTGGAAGGTGGCGCGCTCGATCATCCCGGACTGCCCGGCGAGGAGGTGCACCTTGCCCAGGTTGCCGTAGACGAACACGTTCTCCCAGGGGATCAGCACCTGGTCGAGCACGAGGATGGCATCGTTCTCGTCCAGCCGTGAGGACAGCGGATTGTCGAACGGGCTGCCCGTCGTCGCCGCGCCCGCGGAGTAGGAGGGACGGCAGATCACCTTGAGGCCGTCCGCGTCCATCGGCACGGTGGCCACCAGGGCGAACTTCCGGTCCTTGATGGGGAGCCCCCAGTGCGAGATGAACGCCGCGTGCGTGAGGGCCGATCCGGTCGCGACGACCTTGGCCCCGCTCACCACCAGGCCCGCGTCGGTCTCCCGCTCGACGTGGATGAAGACGTCGCCCACCTCGTCGGCCGGCAGTGACCGGTCCACCGGCGGGTGAAGGAAGGCGTGGTTCCAGTACAGCACCTTCTCCTGCGACTCCCGGTACCAGCGCCGGGCGTTGTCCGCGAAGGGCTCGTAGAAGTCGGCGTTGGCCCCCAGCGTGCCGAGGAACGATGCCTTGTAGTCGGGGCTGCGCCCCATCCAGCCATAACTCTTGCGTGCCCAGGAGGCTATGGCAGCCTGGTCCTTGACCAGGTCGTCGACGCTGCGCGGTGCGGTGAAGAAGCGGTGGGTGAACCCGTCACCGGCGTCGGTGCGCGCCGTCAGGACCGCCTTCTGGTCGGGGTCGTGAAGGCTGTCGTACAGCCGGGCCGTCATCCGGGCCGGGTTGTGGAACGCGGGATGCGCGGTGACGTCCTTGACGCGGCTGCCGTCGAGGTACACCTCCCGCGCGTCCCGCAGACTCTCCAGGTACTCCTCGCCGGTCAGCGGCCGGGTACCGGGACTCTCCTCGGCCGGGCTCGCCTCGCGCTCTGCACCGTGGGACACCGGTCTCCCTTTCGTCTGACCCGGCGGACCGGGGGGTGGGTTCAGGCCACGAGACTGTCGTCGTGCCCCCGGTAGTAGTCGAACTCCACAGCCTGTCCGTCCAGGGCGATGCGAAGTTCCGCACGGGCTGCCCTGACCGCGGCGAGCACGGCCGGGACCGTGCAGCTCCGCTCCAGCAGGCCCAGGCTCCGGTAGTTCTCCAGGAGCTGCTCCACCTGCTCAGGCTTGAGGGGCGAGTTCGCGCTCGTCATGAAGTCGTGCCGCCTTCCACTTCGATCGGGGGAGGCTGCCCGCAGGGGTCAGCTCCACCTGGGGCCGTATGCCTATCTCGCGCTTGAACTCCTCGGTGATGCGGCCGCACAGTCTCTCGGCTGCCTCGCCCGAGATGTCTCCCGCCTCGACTTTGACGTGGATCGTGTCGAGTCCGCGGACGGTCCTGATGGACGAGTGGAACTCGTTCACCTCGTCGAAGCCGCGCAGCACGTCCTCGATCATCACCGGGGTGATCGAGACCCCGCGTATCTTGCGCATGTCGTCCACGCGCCGCAGGATGCCACCGTCGTAGAAATCCCACGTCCGGCCGCAGCCGCACTCGGTGTAGGGCCGCTTGATCACGACGTCCTCGGTCCAGTGCCGGAAGAGCTGCATCCCCTCACGGTTCAGCCCGGTGGTGACTCGGACGCCTTCCTCGCCGTAGCCGACGGGCTGCTCCGTCACCGGGTCGAGCACCTCCTCGATGCATGAAGGCTCGATGATGTGGCAGGCCTCGCGCCGGGCGGTGCACTCGAACATGAACACCCCCCCGAACTCGGTGGTGCCCGCGGCGTTGAAGACCCGGGCGCCGAAAGCCTCCTCGATGGTGCGGGTGGTGAACGCTGAGCGCGGCTCCGCCCCGGCCAGGATGATCTGGACGTTCGCCTCGCGGGCGAGGTCGATGCCCATCTCGCTGGCCGTCTCGATCAGCCGCATCGCATAGCTCGGTGTGAGGCCGAGCACCTCGATCTGGTAGTCGACCAGCAGCCGTACCCGGGAGCGGGAGTCGAGACCGCCGGCCGGGATGACCGTGGCGCCCATGCGCTCGAGGCCGTAGTGCATGCCCCAGAAACCGGCGAACAGCCCGTAGCCGAACGCCACCAGGCCCTTGTGGTGCGGGCGCACGCCCATGCTGTGCAGCGCCGTGCAGAACGTGTCCACACACCAGGCCCAGTCGCGTTCGGTGTCGAACGTCCGGATGGGGGGGTTGCCGCTGGTGCCGCTGGTCTGGTGGTGGCGCACTCCGAGCGCCGGATCCAGTGAGGGCCAGGTGCCGTAAGGGGGGGACGTGGCTTCCGCGGCAAGGAGATCGGCCTTGCGCAGGAGGGGCACCCGCGCCGCGTAGTCCTCCATGGAGGTGATGTGCTCGGGGAGGCGTTCTCGCCAGAAGGGGGAGAGCCTTCTGGCGTGATCCATGGCGGCCTGGAGCCTGCGCCACTTCCACTGTTCTAGTTCCTGGCGGGGCATGGTCTCCGCCGTGCTGTTCCAGTACTCCACTACGCCTCCGTTGCCGTGCATGTGCACCCCGGAAGGTGATCCTCATACCTCGACGGCGGCTGTTGCATCTCCGGAAGTGCGCTCATGTGGCCGGTTGGGCGTCGTTCTCGGCCGACTCCTCGCCGTGCCCGTGGTCCATCGCGGAGATGTCCCGCAGCCGGGTGCCGATGAGGACGGCCAGCGCGAGGGAGAAGACGGCGCAGACGGCTGCGACGGACTGCACGCCGCTGGTGAAGGCCGTGCGCGCGGAGTCCAGCAGGGCGTCGGCGCTGTCCGGTGCGAGCTGTCCGGCCGCGTGCAGGGCCCCGGCGATGCTCTCCTGCGCGGCGGGCCCGGCCTCGTCCGGCACCTCGACCCGGGCGCTGTAGACGACGGTGCCCAGACTGCCCAGGCCCGCGATGCCGAGCGCGACTCCGAACTCGCCGCCGGTGGCGGACAGAGACGAGGCGGCGCCCGCCTTCTCCGGAGGAGCGGCTCCCATGATCGCGTCCGTGGTGATCGGCCCCACCGGGGAGGCGCCGAAGTAGATCAGGGTGGTGGCCGTGATGAGGAGGACGGTGTCGTCGCTGTCGACCTGGGTGATCAGGAGCTGCCCGACGGCCGCGATCAGCAGGCCGCCCAGCAGCACCCGGGAAGGGGGCATCCGCTGGGACAGCAGGTTCGACAGCTGCACGCCCACGAGGAGCACGCAGGCGGGGATCAGCAGCCACAGCCCGGCCGCCAGCGGGGAGTGACCGGCGATCGTCTGGAGGTACAGGGCGACCATGAGCCCGGTTCCGCCCATGATGACGGCGTTGACCAGACTGACCGTCAGCCCCGCACGCAGGGTGCGGTCGGCGAAGAGGCCGAGGTCCAGCATGGGGTCGGCCAGCCGCCGCTGGCGCTGGACGAACAGCGCGCCGAAGATCACGCCGAGCACCACCGCGCCGGCTGCGAGCGGTTCCCACCCGCTCCGGGCGAGCTCCTTCAGACCGTAGATCACCGGCAGCACGGTCGCGAGGGAGAGCACCGCGCTCAGCAGGTCCAGCCGTCCGGCGTCCGGGTCGCGGGACTCGGTCAGCAGCACGGGGCCGGTGACCACCACCAGCAGCATTACCGGCACGGCGATGAGGAACACCGATCCCCACCAGAAGGCGGCAAGGACCAGGCCGCCGACCGCGGGCCCGATGGCGACCCCGGCCATCATCGCGCTCGCCCACATGGCGATGGCGGTGCCCCGCTCCTTGGGGTCCTGGAACATGTTGCTGATGAGCGCGAGCGTCGAGGGCATCACCGTGGCCCCGGCGACGCCGAGCACGGCGCGGCTGACGACGAGCATCGCCGCGCTGTCGGAGAACGCGGCGACGGCGGACACGACCGCGAACACGGTCGCACCGGCGAGCAGCAGCCTGCGGCGGCCGATCCGGTCGCCGAGGGTGCCCATGGTCACCAGGAAACCGGCGATCGCGAATCCGTAGACGTCGGTGATCCACAGCTGTTGCGTACTGCTCGCGCCGAGGTCCTCGCTCAATTGCGGCAAGGCCAGCATGAGGACGTTGATGTCCAGCATCAACAGCATCGTGGGCAGGGAGAGGACGGCGAGAGCGATCCACTCCCGCCGTCCGGCGCGGGGTGTCGGCTCCTTGACGGCTGTCACGGAGGTGGCTCCTTTCCTGGGGGTGTGCCGAGCGGTGAGTGCCGTCAGCCGACGGCGTCCAGGAGGCCGGCCGCATCCTTCAGCGGCTGCCACCACGAGCGGTTCTCGTGGTACCACTTCACCGTCGCGGCCAAGCCGTCCTCGAAGGCGACCAGGGGCTCGTAGCCCAGCTCCTGTTGGATCTTGGTGATGTCGAGCGAGTAGCGGCGGTCGTGCCCCTGCCGGTCGGCCACCCGGTCCACGCAGGACCAGCCGGCGCCGCACGCCGTGAGCAGCAGGCCGGTGAGCTCCTCGTTGGAGAGTTCCGTGCCGCCCCCGATGTGGTAGACCTCTCCGGCCCGCCCTGAGTTCATGACCATCTGGATCGCCCGGCAGTGGTCGGACACGTGCAGCCAGTCCCGGCGGTGGGCGCCGTCCCCGTACAGGGGCACCCGCATGCCGTCGAGGATGTTGGTGACGAAGAGCGGGATCACCTTCTCGGGGTACTGGAAGGGACCGTAGTTGTTGGTGCACCGGGTGACGACGACGTCCAGGCCCCGGGTGCGGTGCCAGGCCAGCGCCATCAGGTCCGAGCCCGCCTTCGACGCCGCATAGGGGACATTGGGGGCGAGCGGGGTGTCCTCGGTCCAGGAACCGGAGGCGATCGAACCGTAGACCTCGTCGGTCGACACGTGGACGAACCGGCCGACCCCGTGCCGCAGAGCCGCCTCCAGCAGCGTCTGGGTGCCGAGCACGTTGGTCGTGACGAACCGGGTGGCGGTGTCGATCGAACGGTCCACGTGCGACTCCGCCGCGAAATGAACGATGACGTCGTGGCCGGCCACCACCTCGTCGACCACGCGCGGGTCGACCGTGTCGCCCTGGACGAAGGTGTACCGCGGATGGGCCGCGACGGGGGTGAGGTTGGCCGGGTTGCCGGAGTACGTCAGCTTGTCCAGGACTGTCACCCGGGCGTCCTCGGAACCCGGCAGCTCGCCCCGCAAGGTGGCACGTACGAACTGCGAGCCGATGAAACCGGCCCCGCCCGTCACCAGTATCCTCATCGGTCCGCCTCCTCGTCACGGCGATGACGCTTCGTCAGTTCTACCAGGAGCGGCACGAGTTCGACTGGGCTAGGGGCAGAATTCCGGTCTTCCCGGATTCTCCGCGCGCCTTCACGGAAGGACGGTTCGGTGA
The DNA here is from genome assembly GCF_032121415.1 of Streptomyces parvus. Lineage (NCBI taxonomy): Bacteria > Bacillati > Actinomycetota > Actinomycetes > Kitasatosporales > Streptomycetaceae > Streptomyces > Streptomyces parvus. Next base: position 177,327 of record NZ_CP135078.1, read on the forward strand.
GCACCCTGCGTAGTTGTTCGCGGATCTGTCCGGCGGACTGCTTCTGGTGGTCGATGCGCACCCCCGCCCCGTAGTCGGTCACGACGCGCGAGGTGAGCGTCGCGGTGAGCTGTTTCTGACAGGTGAAGTCCCACGCGATACCGCCGGGGGTGTCCTCGCCGAAGAGCAGGAGGGGCTCGTCGGTGTCGCAGACCACCTGGGGCAGCCCAGCCGCGCTCGCCGCGGCGAAGGTGCCCGTCGATCCGTGGTGGATGACGGCCGAGCAGGTCGGCAGCAACTGGTCGAGCGGTACGTAGTCGAGGGTGTGGACGTTGTCCGGCAACGGCCCGCTCTCCGCGAGTTGGTTGTCGTTGAGCGTGGCGATCACCTCGATGTCCAGCTCCGCGACCGCTTCCAGCAGTTTGGCGGTACGCCCCCAGTCCCCCTTGAGGAACGCCCGCGCCGATACCCCGAGCGACAGCGCCACCCGCGGCCGCGACGGCCGCGCGTACAACCACGTGGGCATGACGCTGGCACCGGTGTAGGGCACGTAGCGCACCGGGACGTTCGTGAGCCGGGTCGGCGGGTTCATGGGCGCCGGGAACGGATTGACCGTCCACTGCCCGAGCAGGAGATCGTCGTCGACCTCCACGCCGTACCGCTCGGCCAGCGGCCGCATTGTCTCGGCCAGGGGGTTGGCCACTGCCGGCGGCCCCACGGCGGCGAACCGCTCGGTGACCCAGCCGGTGTAGTCGGGGGCGACGAGCACCCGCGCGTGCGCCGCGCCGGTGACCCGCGCCGCGACCGCGCCGGAGGGGAACCAGGCGTCCCACAGCACCAGATCGGGCTGCCAGACCCGGGCGAACTCGATCAGCTGGTCCACGTCCTGCCGCGGCCGCGGCGGGTGGTAGTCGCGGATCGCCAGCAAGGTGAAATGGTAGAAGACGTCCCAGGTGGGGCGCTCCGTCTCGCTGATCCCGAGCGCGCGCACGAAGCTCTCCGACTCCGCCGCGGTCGGCAGCATCGCCGCGTAGCCGGGGTCGTCCCGGTCGTGGACCGCCAGCGGCTGCGGCTGTCCGCAGGTCACCGACTTCAGGCCGGCCGCGGTGACGGCCTCGTGGAAGTCGGGGTCGGCCACACCGGTGGGGTAGCCCGGGGGCGCCACGACGCACACCTCGTGGCCCGCGCTCTGCAGAGCCCAGGCATAGGGCACCAGGGGCAGGAAGTGCGCCCGTGCCGGGAACACCGTGATCATCACCCGCATGTCGGCTCCAGCCTCCGGCAACCGCCCCGGACGGCCCGCGCGGTCATGCGGCCGCGCCCGAAGGAGCCGACGGCTTCGCCGAGGAGTTCCGCATGACCCGCAGGGCGAGGGACGGCCGCAACAGGGCCTGCGGGGGGTCCACTAGTCCAGCTACGCGGAAGAACGCCCCGGTGACCGCACCGTCGACGGCAGCCGCCGCGTGCAGGCGGGCCATGTAGGCGTTGGCCACCTTCACCTTCATGGTCCGGGGGCCCTCCACCCCGGGGAAGTTCAGATCCGCTCCGGCAGCGATGTCCCACGGGACGTCGATGACCGTGGAGATCCGCCGGAAGAAGCGCAGGGCGTCCGGGACCGGGGCGTCACGCAGGTGGTCCCGCAGCGCCACGGCCTCCAGCGCGGCGACCGTCATGCCCTGGCCGTAGACGGGATTGAAGCTGCACACACCGTCGCCCATGACGAGGAACCCGCCGGGGAAACGGCGCAGCCTTTCGTAACGGCGGCGGACGCTCGCGGGGAAGCGGAAGGTGACCGGTTCGTCCAGGGGTTCGGCTTCACGGACGGCCCGGTAGATCTCCGGCGCGGCAAGCGATTTGGCGAACGCCAGGAAGCCCTCGTCGTCGGTGGGCGGGTGGTCGCCGAGGATTCCGGTGAGGGAGAGCTGGGAGCTGCCGTCGGCGAGCCGGGGGAAGAACGCGCCGCGCGGGTTGCTCGGCGATGCCACCGGGTTGATCGACAGGTCCGTGCCGTACGGGTCTTCCTTGAGCTTGAAGTGGCGCGTGGTGTAGGCCAGATCGATCTTGAAACGGTCCTCCGCGGGCCGCTCGTATCCGAACTCCTCCAGCCAGGCGGGAGTTCGCGAGCCGCGTCCCGTGACGTCGACGACGAGGTCGGCCTCCAGGCGTGCAGGGGTGTCCGTACCCGACTCGTCCACCACCTCGACACCGGTGACGCGGCTGCGGTCGGCCGAGGCGGTCAGACCGCGGATGACGCACCCGTCCATGATCGTCACCTGCGGCAGCGCGGCGACCCGCGCGCGCACGTGGGACTCCAGTTCGGGCCGCGTCGCCGAGACGCTGACCAGCCCGGTGTGGAAGGGCTGGAGCCGGCGGCCGTTGAAGTACCACCGCAGGTTCCCGGCGATGTCCCCGGCGGGGATTCCGGCGGAGGTGAGTTCGGTGTCGAGACCGGGGAAGAGCTCGTTGAGGATCTGCTGCCCCTTGGCCAGCAGCGCATGGGCGTGGCGTCCGTGCGGGACACCGCGGCGCTGCTCCATGCCACCCAACCGGTCCCGGTCGATCACCAGCACTTCCTGATATGTCTCGGACAGGACGCGCGCGGCGAGCAGCCCCGCCATCCCTGCGCCGAGGACTACCGCGCGGTCACGGGCGTGCTTGGTCATCTGCGGTCCGCCTCCGTTGGCTCCGATGGCTCCGATGGCTCCTGTGGGCCGTCGTCCGGGCAACCGGGCCTCGGACCGTTGCATCGTCACGTCGCGCGTCACCGACCTGCATCTCCCGGTGTGCTGAGCTGGAGCGGCCGGGAGCCGCACACCCCTGTCCGCCGTGCCGCCGCATCTAGACTGCGGCGTTCCTGCGGGCCCGGCGGACCGCTCGGCCGCCTCCCGCGAGTCGTCGAGAGAAGGGACGAGCGATGAAGCCGATCGGGATCTCGGGAGCATGGACGGACGAGAAGAAGATCTTCCGGGACGAACGGGGCTCGTTCCGCGAGTGGTTCCAGGGCGAGCCCTTCCGCCGCGCCGTCGGCCACCCCTTCGACCTGCGGCAGGCGAACTGCGCGATCTCCTCCCGCGGGGTGCTGCGCGGCATCCACTTCGCCGGAGGCGTACGCGGCCAGGCCAAGTACTTCAGCTGTCTGCGCGGCAGCGTGCTCGGCGCCGTGGTCGACATCCGGGTGGGGTCGCCTACGTTCGGCGATTGGCGGACCGTGGAACTCGACGAGGCCACCGGGCGGGCGCTGTACGTCTCCGCGGACCTGGGCTTCGGATTCCTCACGCTGAGCGACGAGGCGGTGATCGCCTACCTGTGCTCGGCGGCCTACGACCCCCGGCTCGAACATGGCTTGAATCCGCTGGATCCGGAGGTGGGTATCGACTGGCCGGCAGAGGTCACTCCGATCCTCTCGGAACGGGACTCCTCGGCCCCCGGTCTGGCCGAGGCGGGGCGGCTGGGGTGGCTGCCTTCCCACTCCGGCCGAAATAAGTCGTCCTGAGTACCGGAACAGCACGATTGGAGATGCGGCTCACACTCCGCAGACCTGACTATTTCGGGAAGTCAACGAGCAAGTGCCAAGGGAAAGGGGACTGTTCCATGGGGGACGTCCTTCGCGACACAGGTGGCGCAAAAAGTAAGCGAATACCGAAGTTCGAGGGACTGCGAGGTGTCCTCGCGCTGGGTGTGGTCGTCTACCACGTCGCGTTCCAGGCCGGAGTGGGCAGCTTCGTCGGTGAGCCGGGCAAACCGTTCTGGGGCGTCCTCGCGGACGGTCTGGGGGTATGCCTCCCTCCGTTCTTCGCTCTGTCCGGAATGATGCTGTACAAGCCCTACGCCCGCGTCACCATCAGCGGGACGAAGCGGCCCGCCACCGGACGGTTCCTCAAGCGCCGGGCCCTGCGCATCCTGCCCGCCTACTACCTGTTGCTGGTCTTCGCGATCCCCGGCTACAACTGGTTCGAGATCGACAGCGTCAGCGACGTCCTGCGGCCCGTGCTGCTCATGCACTTCTACCTGCCCGAGGGGCAGCCGATGCACGGCATCGAGCCCACCTGGACGGTCCCGGCCGAGTTCACGTTCTACCTGGTCCTGCCGCTGATCGCCTGGATCGGCCACCGGCTCGCGCGGGGCGGAAGCACCCCCGCGCAGAAGGCCCGCCGCCTGCTGCTGCCCCTGGCAGCGCTGGAAGTCATGGCGATCTGCTGGGTCACCTACACCAACCTCCCCTCCACCGGCGCGACGATGCAGTGGTACTGGCCGCCCTACTACGCCGGCTGCTTCGCCGCGGGCATGGCGCTGGCCATCTACTCCGCGTACGCCGAGGCGGCGCCCGGGACCCCGGGCTTCTACCGGTTCGTGATCCGGCGCCCGCTGATCTGCTGGGTGCCGCTCATCCCGCTGTACCTCCTCTACGCCACCAAGCCCATCGGCATCCCGGGCATGGGCGACAACGCGGCCCTGGCCCAGGAGCTCGTCGACCACTTCATCCTGACCTCCTTCACGCTGCTGCTCCTGGCGCCGATGACGGTCCCCGGCGCCGAGTCCCGGTTCTCGGACGCGCTCTTCACCAGCAAGCCGATCCTCTTCCTCGGCCAGATTTCCCTCGGCGTCTACCTCTGGCACGAGATCGTGATCAACCTCTGGCTCAGGAACGGCAGCATCTTCGGCAAGTCCCCCGTGCCAACGCCGGAGTTCCGAGGTGACATGGGGTTCTGGGAACTGTTCCTCTTCACGATCTCGATAAGCGTCGTGCTGGCGACCATCAGCTTCTACCTCGTGGAGAAGCCTCTCATCCGGTTCGGCGAACGCGGCGGGCCACCGCGGGGAAACCTTCCTCCCGCCCCCGCCGAGCCGGCTCTGCGGATCCCGGACCAGCGTCGGCCCGACAGTTCCCCGGAGCCGACCGCCGAGCGCACCTGACTCCCCAAGGAGGCCCCCGTGAGCGCACAACTCAAGATCCTCGCGATCAACGGTTCGGAACGTGACGGCAACACCGCCGACGTACTGCGGCACGCGGCACGCATCGCCGAGAACCGCGGCGTCGACTTCGAGGCCGTCGACCTTCGCTCGATCAAGATGGAGCGGTGCGGGCCGTGCGGGGACTGCAACGACAGGCCCGTGGCCTGCACCCTGGCCGACGGGGTGCCCGAGGTCGTGGCGAAGATGATCGCGGCGGACGGGATCATCTTCGCGGCGCCCGTGCACGGCTTCGGCACCGCCAGCCTCATGCAGACCTTCATCGAGCGCGCCGGTGTCGGATATCTGCGCTTCGACCGGCCGCTGAGCAACAAGGTCGCCGGGATCATCTCGGTCGCCCGGCGCTACAGCGCCGGTGAGGTGTGGGCCCAGCTGACCGTCAACGCCCTGCTCAACCGGATGATCCTGGTGGGCAGCGGCTTCCCGGCGACGGTGCACGCGCTGCACCGGGGCGACGCGCTCAAGGACGAGGAGGGCCTCACCAACGTCTCGCGCCTGGTCGAGAGGATGACGGACATGATGGAGCTGCTCGACGAACACCGCCGGCTTTCCGGCCGGCCGGACGCGCTGGCCTCCGGCGAGGTCAACGAGCGGGTCGGCCTCGCCCTCAACGAACTCCAGGCACAGCCGTGAGAGACGACCGGCGGCCCGGTCCCACCGGGACCGGGCCGCCGGGCACCGAAGCGGGCGACGACTTCTGGTCCGCCTACGGGCAGGTGAGCGACGCGTTCTACCGCGGTGACCTCACCGCCGCCGACCACGAACGCTGGCAGAGCGAGCGGCTGACGGCCGTACTGCGCCACGTCACCCTGCGCTCGCCGTTCTACCGCCGCCACCTGGCCGGCGTGGACGTCGAGGCCGTCACCCCCGCGAACCTGGCGGAACTGCCCTTCACCACCAAGGACGACCTGCGGCGGGAGATGCACGACGTCCTGTCGGGTCCGCTGCACGAAGCGCGCATCTACTACGAGACCACCGGAACCACCGGCGCCGCCACCCCGTGCCCGCGCGGCGAGAAGGACATCGCGACCAGCAACATCGCCGTCCGGGAGTCCTGGCGCCGCATGCTGGAGGCCCGGTTCCGGGACCGGATGCCCGTCGTGGGCCTGATGGGGCCGTCGGAACTGTACGCGTTCGGGGACGTGTTCACCGCGGTGGCAGCGGAGCTGGGAGCCTGTCACGTCAAGATCTGGCCCGAGTCCCCCAGGGTCGGGTTCCGCAAGGCGCTGCGGCTGATCGAGGAGCTGGAGGTCGAGGTCATCGTCTGCGCTCCGGCCCTGTGCCTGAGCCTTGCCAAGGCGGCCCTGCACTACGGCTACGACCTGGCCGAACTGCCGGTGAAGCTCTTCCTCACGCTGGGGGAGATCTGCACCCCGCAGTTCGCCGACAACGTGGCGACCCTGTGGCCGCAAGCCGTCGTACGGCCCACCCTCTACGGCTCCCAGGAAGCCCTGTGCATCGCCACCGGCGCGGACACCGGAGCGCTCCACCTCGCCCAGCCCAACTACCTGGTCGAACTGGTCGAACCGGACACCGGCACCGTGGTCGGCGACACGGGTGAGGGCGAACTCGTCCTCACCATGCTGGTGGACGGCATCAAACCACTGATCCGCTACCGCACCGGGGACCTGGTCCGCATCCTTCCGGCGAGCCCCGGGGACCCGCTGCCGGGACCGCGGATCCAGGTCATCGGCCGGGTCGCGGACCGCATCCCCCTGGGCGACGTGACCCTCCAGCCCGCCGAGCTGGAAGCCGCGATCCTCGACGGGGTCGGCGGCTGCCTCGGCTACCAGGTCGTCATCGACCGGCACGACGACGGCAGCGACGCCGTCACCGTGCGCATGGACCTGCTGGCCGGCGCCGACGGGGAACGGCAGGGCATCGGCGAGGCCGTCGCCGCCCGGCTCCGGGAGCGGACCGGCGCGCACGCCGGCATCGTCGTGGACACCGACCTCGACCCCGTGACCCACACCGGCTCCTTCGTCAGCTGGAAGGCCGCGCGCGTCGTCGACAACCGCTCCGGCCCCGACCGGGCGGTACTGACCGCCCGTCAGGTGGCACACCGCTACGCCATCACCACGTGATCCGGAGGACCCAGGATGACCGACCAGTGCACGGTCTCGGCCCCGGTGCGGGTGCGGACACGACGCCTCGATGTGAAGGAGACGGGCTCCCTGCCCGCCTACCGCGCGCTGGCCGAGCACTTCGGCCCCGACGAGGTCTACCTCCTGGAGTCCGCGGCAGGCCCGGCCCGCGACCGCAGGCACCAGTTCGTCGGCTTCGGCGCGCTGCTCTCGCTCTCGGTCACCGACCGGGCGGTGCGCGTCGAGGGCGTACCCGCCCTTCGGGGCCTGCTCCTGGAGCGGGCCGGCGCACTCCTGGAGGACGGCCCCCAGGGGCTGCGGCTGCGTACCGCGGGCGGGTTGTGGTCGCTGCTGCGGGCCATGCGGGACATGTTCGACGCCGAGGGGTCCGCGTCCGGCTTCCGCTTCGGGTTCCTCGGCTTCTTCGGGTACGACACGGCCCGCTACATCGAGGACCTGCCCCACCTCATCGAGACCCGGCCGGACCTGCCCGACGTACGCATGGTCCTGCACCGGGGCAGCGTGGTCACCGATCTCGCCAACGGCCGGAGCGAACTGCTGCTCCACGAGTCCCCGTACTGGCCCGGCCTCGCGGCGGAGACCGTCACCGGCCTCCTCGCCGACGCGGAGCGGTCCTGGCCCGATTCGTCCGTCGACGGCTTCCCCGCCTCGGCGGTCACCGACGACAGCGCCCCCGAGGTGTTCGCGAACGACGTCGAGCGGTGTCTGAAGCACATCGCCGTCGGCGACATCTACCAGGTGCAGATCGGCCACGAGCTCTCCATCCGCTCGTCGGCCGACCCCGCGGACGTCTACCAGCGCCTGCGTCGGCGGAACGCCTCCCCGTACATGTATCTGGCGGGCATCGACGGGCACCGCCTGATCGGCGCCAGCCCCGAGCTGTTCGTACGCATCGAGGACGGCGAGGTCACGATGCGGCCGATCGCGGGCACGGTGCCGCGGTCCGGCCCGGACGGCGGCACCGCCGCGGGAGTCCGGCTGCGGTCGGATCCCAAGGAGATCGCCGAACACACCATGCTGGTGGACCTCTGCCGCAACGACATCGGACGGATCGCCCGGCCGAACACGCTCGACGTACCCGACCAGTTGGACGTGGAGGGCTACTCCCACGTGATGCACCTGGTCTCCACGGTGGTCGGCCGGGCGCGGGTGGACACCGACGCCTTCGACAGCATCGCCGCCCTGTTCCCCGCCGGCACCATGACGGGCGCGCCCAAGATCCGCGCCATGGAGATCATCGAGTCTGTCGAGCGCAGCCGTCGCGGCCTGTACGCCGGGGCGCTCGGCCTCCTCGACGTGGGCGGTTACACCAACCTCGCGCTGTGCATCCGCACCCTGTTCCACCACGAGGGCGTCTACCGCACCCGGGCCTCGGCCGGGATCGTCGCCGATTCCGAACCGGGGGCGGAGTGGACCGAGACGCTGGCCAAGATGAGCGCCACGCACTGGGCGGTCACCGGAGAGGAGTTGCTGTGAGCTTGCGGTCTCCCGACGGATCCGGCGGAGGCGCCGACGCCCCGCGGGTCCTGGTGGTCGACGCCTTCGACAGCTTCGTCGACATCCTGCGCCAGTACCTGATGTCCGCCGGCGCGGAGCCCGTCATGGTGCGGTCGCACCGCATGACCCCGGACGAGATGGGGCTGATGCGACCGGACGCGGTCCTGCTGGGACCGGGCCCCGGCCACCCCGACACCTCCGGGCACGTCGAGATCGTCCAGGCCTTCGCCGGCCGGGTCCCGCTGCTCGGGGTCTGCCTGGGGCATCAGGCCGTCGCCCGCGCCTACGGCGCCGCCACCGTCCCCGCCCGGCATCTCATGCACGGAAAGACGAGCCGGATCACGCACGACGGGCGCGGAGTGTTCACCGGGCTGCCCGCGGGTTTCTCCGCGACCCGCTACCACTCGCTGATCGTGCCGGAGGGCACGGTCCCGCCGTCCCTCGAGGTCACCGCGCGCTCCACGGACGACGGCTACGTGATGGGCCTGCGCCACCGTTCGCTGCCGGTGGAGTCCGTCCAGTTCCATCCGGAGAGCTTCCGCACCGAACACGGAATGCCGATGATCCGCAACTTCCTGGCTTCCGTGCGGTCCTTCACCGCACGGGACTGCGCGGCCGCGCCGGCCGAAGCAGCCTGAGCACGGTCCCCGATCACCTCGGGACGGCCGCTTCGCGCCGCCCCGCTCCCACAATCACGAGGGTGGATTCACTGTGCGTCCCTTCCGTATCGAGATCGCCCAGTCCGACATCGACGACCTGCACCGCCGGATCGACGCGACCCGGTGGCCGTCGGAGATACCCGGATCCGGATGGGACCGCGGAGTACCGCTGTCCTACCTCAAGGAGCTCACCGGGCACTGGCGCCACGGCTACGACTGGCGGGCCGCAGAGGCCGAACTGAACGCGTTCCCCCAGTTCATCACCACGATCGACGGTGCCGACGTGCACTTCCTGCACGTGCGCTCGCCCGAGCCGGACGCCGTCCCGCTGATCCTCACCCACGGCTGGCCCGGCTCGGTCGCCGAATTCCTCGACGTCATCGGACCGCTGAGCGACCCGCGCGCGCACGGCGGCGACCCGGCGGACGCGTTCCACGTGGTCGTCCCCTCCATGCCGGGCTACGGGTTCTCCGGCCCGACGACCGAGCCGGGCTGGGACGTGCGGCGCATCGCACGCGCCTGGGCGGAGCTGATGAACCGCCTCGGCTACGAGCGCTACGTCGCCCAGGGCGGTGACTGGGGCAAGGTCGTCTCGCTGGAGCTTGGGCTGGCCGACCCCGAGCACGTGGCCGGCGTCCACCTGAACATGCTGGTCACCTTCCCACCGCAGGACGACACGGAGGCCATCGGGCGCCTGGACGAGAGCGACCTGGGCAAGCTGGCGCACAGCGGAGAGTTCGCCGACACCGGCATCGGCTGGCAGCGTATCCAGGCCACCCGCCCGCAGACGCTGGCCTACGGCCTCACCGACTCCCCGGTCGGCCAGCTCGCCTGGATTCTCGACAAGTTCCAGGAGTGGAGCGGCGGCAAGAACGTGGAGGAGGCCATCCCGCGCGACCGGCTGCTCACCCACGTGATGATCTACTGGCTGACCGCGACCGCCGGGTCCAGCGCCCAGCTGTACTACGAGTCGGCTCGCGGCATGGCGGACTTCGCCCGCACCTGGGGCGGACCCTGGCCCCTGACCGCCCCCGTCGGCGTCGCGGTGTTCCCGGATGACGCCACCCGGCCGATCCGGTCGTTCGCCGAGCGCATCCTGCCGACCCTGACGCGGTGGACCGAGTTCGACCGCGGCGGGCACTTCGCCGCCATGGAGCAGCCGCAGCTCCTCGTCGAGGACGTCCGGGCGTTCACCCGTCCGCTGCGCTGAGGCACTAGGGAGCACTAGGGCACACACGAAGTGGAGCGCCCGTCGGCCGGAACTCTAGATTGACGTCCCCGGACCGACGGGCCCGATGCGTCGGCTTTCGCCGTCAGGAGACTTCATGCTGGAGAAATGCAGGCGGGACGAGACCTGCCGTGTATGCGGTGCGGACGACTGGACCGAGGTCATCTCGTTCGGTTCGCTACCGCTCGCCAACGGTTTCGTCGACCCGGCCGACGCCGACGAGGCGCAGGACGTCTTCCCGCTCGACGTCATCGTGTGCCGGTCGTGCCGGCTGATGACGCTGCGGCATGTCGTCGACCCCGAGGCGCTGTTCAAGCACTACGTCTACGTCTCCTCCGACTCCGACCAGATCCGCGAGCACATGGCGCACATCGTCGAGCTGGCCACCCGCCGGGCGGGCCTCGCCTCCGGCGACCTGGTCGTGGAGCTGGGCAGCAACGTCGGCACCCAGCTCGCGATGTTCCAGGCTACGGGCATGCGGGTGGCCGGGGTCGACCCGGCGGCCAACCTCGCCGAGATCGCCAACGCGCGGGGCGTCCCCACCGACCCGGACTTCTTCGGCCCCGGCCCCGCAGGCCGCATCGCCTCCGAGCAGGGCCGGGCCAAGGCCGTCATCGGCCGCCAGTGCTTCGCGCACATCGACGACGTACACCGCATCCTGGACGGCGTCGACGCGGTGCTCGACGACGACGGCGTCCTGATCATCGAGGTGCCGTACCTGCTGAACCTGCTGGACGAGAACCAGTTCGACACGATCTACCACGAGCACCTGTCGTACTTCTCCCTGCACACGCTGCGGCACCTCTTCGGCGCGCACGGCCTGCGGATCATCGACGTGGAGCGGGTCGCCGTCCACGGCGGTTCGATCGCCGTCGTCGCCGCACGCGAGTCGGCCGCGCGGACCCCGGAGCCGTCGGTCGCCGCGCTGCTCGGCCTGGAGGAGGAGCGCGGACTGCTGACCGAGGCCCCCTACCGGGCCTTCGCCGAGCGGGTGACGCACGTGACCGAGGCGGTCCGCACGCTCGTCCGCGGCCTGGCGGCGGACGGCCACCGCGTGGCCGGCTACGGGGCACCGTCCAAGGGCACCCAGCTGCTGATGGCCTGCGGTCTGACCGCTGACGACATCACCGTCTGCGGCGACACCACGCCCCTCAAGCACGGCAAGCTGTTGCCGGGGAACCGCATCCCCGTCCTTCCGCCGGACGAGGTCGCCGCCACCGAACCGGACTACTACCTCCTCCTCGCCTGGAACTACACCGACGAGGTCGTCCGCAAGGAGCACCGCTTCCTCGAGGCGGGAGGGAAGTTCATCGTTCCCATCCCGGAGCCCAGGATCATCTCCGCCCAGTCAGCGAAGGAGCTCGTCTGATGGAGTACGGCCCCGAGCACGCGAAGTTCTACGACCTCGTGTTCCGCAGCCGCGGCAAGGACTTCGACCTGGAGGCCCGCGGGCTCACCGAGCTGATCCTCGCCGCCCGCCCCGACGCCGTATCGCTCCTGGACGTGGCCTGCGGCACCGGCGCCCACCTGGAGACGCTCGCCACGCTCTTCGGCCACGTGGAGGGCCTGGAGTACGCGCCCGCGATGCTGGAGCAGGCGGCCGGCCGGCTACCCGGCGTCCCGCTGCACGCCGGTGACATGCGCTCGTTCGACCTGGGCCGCACCTTCGACGCGGTCACCTGCATGGGCAACGCGCTCGGCGAGATGGGATCCGTCACCGAGCTCAAGGCCGCGGTGTCGGCCATGGCCCAGCACCTGAACCCCGGCGGTGTCCTCGTCGCCGAGCCCTGGTACTTCCCCGAGAACTTCCTCGACGGGCATGTCGGCGGCCATCTGCACCGTGAGGAGGGCCGCGTCATCACGCGGATGACGCACTCCGTGCGCCAGGGCGACAAGTCACGTCTGGAGGTCCGGTTCCGGGTCGCCGACGCCACCGGATTCAGCGAGTTCTCCGAGGTCCTGACCTCCAGCCTCTTCACCCGCGAGCAGTACGCCGACGCCTTCGAGTCGGCGGGCCTCTCGGTGAGGTTCGTGCCGGGCTTCCGGCTGGCCGACGGCCGGCCCAACAGCCCCGGCCTCTTCGTCGGCGTGCGCACGGCATGAGCGGCGGCCCGGTGCGTCTTGAATCCCTGCCCACGCCCTACTTCAGCGAACCGCTGCACGTCGGACGCCCGAACGTGGGCTCCCGCGACCGGTTGATCGAACGGATCGACGGAGCGCTGGAGCGGCTGTGGTTCACCAATGACGGCCCCCTGGTCCGGGAGTTCGAGGCCCGCGTGGCCGAGGTCACTGAGGTCAGGCACTGCGTCGCCGTGTCGAACGCCACCACCGGCATCCAGGTCGCCGCGAAGGCCCTGGGCATCGGCCCGGGGGACGAGGTGATCGTCCCCTCCTTCACCTGGGTCGCCACCGCCCACGCGCTGGACTGGATCGGTGCGGTGCCCGTCTTCTGCGAACTGGACGAGGAGACCGGCACCGCCGACGTGGCGCACGTGGAACGGCTGATCGGCCCCCGCACCCGCGCCATCCTGGACGTGCACGTCTTCGGCAGGCCCGCCCGGATCGACGAGCTGACCAAGCTGGCCGAAGAACACGGGCTGCCGCTGCTCTTCGACGCCGCCCACGCCTTCGGCTGCACCTACCGGTCCAAACCGATCGGCGGATTCGGCACGGCGGAGATATTCAGCTTCCAGGCGACGAAGTTCGTGAACAGCTTCGAGGGCGGTGCGATCGTCACCGATGACGACGCGCTGGCCGACCGGCTCCGGGCCATGCGCCACCAGGGCCTCAACGCCGCGCACGAGATCACCGGCAGCGGAACGGTCGCCCGGATGCACGAGATCAGCGCGGCCATGGGCCTCACCTCCCTGGAGTCGGCCGACCACTTCACCGAGGTCAACCGGCGCAACTACCGGCTGTACGAGGAGTACCTGGACGGGCTGCCGGGCGTCCAAGTCCGCCCGCAGGAGCAGGGCGAGCTGTCGAACTGCCAGTACGTCGTCATCGAGGTGGACGCCGACCGGGCCGGACTGCACCGCGACGAGCTCCAGGAGGTGCTCAAGCGGCACAACGTGCTGGCCCGCGCCTACTTCAGCCCCGGCTGCCACAGTTGCGAGCCCTACCGGTCCGACCCCGCGCGCCACGCGCCCGATCCGCTCCCGAAGGTGGAGGCGCTCACCGAGCGGGTCCTCTCACTGCCCACCGGCACGGCCGTGGGGCCCGAGGAGGTACGGGGGGTCTGCCGCATCGTCCGCGCGGCCGTCGACGGGAGCACGGTGCCGTAGAGAAACGACAGCACAGAAGAAGATGCAGGCGGCAGCCATTCGAGGTGATCCTTTCAGGGAGTGATCAACCCCTCCTCGAAATGGAGTATCCGCATGTCGTTACGTCACATGTCCCGCCGTGCCTCCAGGGTCGGCGTCGTGGCTGTCGCCTCCATCGGCCTGGCCGCCGCCGCCCAGTCCGTGGCCTTCGCCGCGCCCTCCTTCTCGGTCAGCCCCGCCTCGGGCCTGAGCGACGGACAGAGCGTCTCGGTGTCGGTCAGCGGTGCGGCCGCGGGCGAGACCTACTACATCGCCCAGTGCGCGCCGGTCGGTGGCCAGGACGCGTGCAACCCGGCGACCGCCACCTCCTTCACCACGGACGCGTCCGGAGCGGCGTCGTTCAGCTTCGTCGTGCGCAAGGCGTACACGGGCAGCACGCCCACAGGCACGCCGGTCGGCAACGTCGACTGCGCCACCGACGCGTGCAACCTCGGCGCCGGCAACTCCGGTCTCGACCTCGGCCACGTGGCTCTGACCTTCGGCTGACCGAACCGTGGCCCCCGGTTCCGCGGACCGGGGACCTGCGTGCTGCCGGGGCGGGTCGCACCCGCCCCGGCAGCACATTTCGCGGCCTGACGCCCCTGCCGTACCTCCCCCGGTGTCCCGGCAGGCGTGCGTCAGGCCGCGATCTCGATCTGCACGTGGTCGCCGACGACCAGGCGGTGCCGGGCCTCGCCCCGGGCCCCGGGTGCGACCCGGGCGCCCCGTCCGATCAGCGAGCCGTGCAGCCCTGCCACCGCGAGGATCGAGGCGTCGTCCAGGACGATGGAGTCGGAGAGCCGGGACGCCCGCACCGTGCAGTGCCGGCCGATGGAGGCGTACGGCCCGATCTGGCTGTCCTCGACGACCGTCCCCGCCCCGATCACCGCGGGCCCCACGATCCGCGAACGTGTCACGCGGGCGCCCTCCTCGACGACCACACCGCCCACCAGTTCGCTGTCCGGGCCCACCTCGCCCGCCACCCGGCGGGCCAGCCGGCCGAGCATCCGGCGGTTGCACTCCACGACGTCCTCGACCCGGCCGGTGTCCTTCCAGTAGTCCGTGTAGCGGCCGGCCTCGACCCGCGAGCCGTGCTCCAGGAGCCACTGGATCGCGTCGGTGATCTCCAGCTCCCCGCGGGCGCTCGGCCTGATCGCGTCGACGGCGCGGTGCACGTCGGCGGTGAAGAAGTACACGCCGATCGCCGCCAGGTCGCTGCGCGGTTCACGGGGCTTCTCCACCAGGCGCAGCACCTGTCCCTGGGCGTCCAGCTCGATCACGCCGAAGGCCCGGGGGTCGGGCACCTGGCGCACGACGATCCGCGCGGCGGGGCGGGCCCGGAGGAACTCCCGGGCCTGTGCGGACAGGTCCCCGTCGAGCATGATGTCGCCCAGGTACAGGACGAAGTCGTCCTCGTCGAGGAACTCACGGGCCAGTTTCACGCAGTGCGCGATGCCCAGGGGCTGCTCCTGGCATATGTAGGTGATGCGCAGACCGAAACGGCTGCCGTCCCCGATCGCCTCAATTATTTCCTGAGCCCAGTCGCCGACGACAATACCGACCTCTTTGATATCGAGGTCGCGAATATTCTCCAGAACGTATTCCAGGACCGGCTTCCCGGCGATCGGAACAAGCTGCTTCGGCATGGCGTAACTGATCGGGCGCAGGCGGGTCCCCGAACCGCCCGACAGTACAAGTGCCTTCATTGTGTTCCGCCCTTCAGCGCAATCACTGAAATTCCACGTCACTGTAGACCGGACCGCGTGGTACACGCTTCTCGCAGAATGCCCACGACTTCGCAATCCCGGAGATGCGGCGGCCCCTCGGCGGGCCGGAGGATTCCAGCGAATGTGAGATGCCCGCTTCCCGATGCGCGAGAAGGAGACTCCGTGGACGTGTCAGCGCAGTACGACGTCATCGTGGTGGGCGGTGGCCCGGCGGGCTCGACCGTGTCCACGCTGGTCCGCAAGAGGGGCCACCGGGTGCTCCAGCTGGAGAAGGAGACCTTCCCGCGCTACCAGATCGGCGAGTCCCTCCTGCCCGCCACCGTCCACGGCATCGCGCACCTCCTCGACGTCTCCGACGAGCTGAAGAGGGCCTCCTTCACGATCAAGCACGGCGGGACGTTCAAGTGGGGTGCCAACCCTGAGCCCTGGACGTTCGACTTCGCCGTCTCTCGCCGGATGCCCGGCGCGACGGGGTACGCCTACCAGGTCGAACGCATGAAGTTCGACAAGATCCTCCTCGACAACGCCCGCAAGCACGGTGTGGAGGTACGGGAGAAGAGCGACGTCCTCGACGTACTCAAGGCCGAGGGCGGCCGGGTGCGGGGGGTGCGCTACCGGGACGCCGAGGGTCGCGAGCACGAGGTGAGCGCCCGCTTCGTCGTGGACGCCTCCGGCAACACCGGCGGGCTGTACAAGAAGTCCGGCTCCAAGCGCGAGTACTCGCCCTTCTTCCGCAACCTCGCCCTGTTCGGCTACTTCAACGGCGGCAAGCGGCTGCCCAAGCCGAACTCCGGGAACATCTTCACCTGCGCCTTCGAGCACGGCTGGTTCTGGTACATCCCCCTGACCCCCGACCTGACCAGCGTCGGCGCGGTGGTGAACCGGGACTCGGCGAGCCTGGTGCAGGGCGACCCCGAGAAGGCGATGGAGTCGTTCATCGCGGCCTGCCCGCTGATCGCGGAGAAGCTCTCCGAGGCCACCCGGGTGACCGAGGGCCCCTACGGCGAGCTGCGGGTCCGCAAGGACTGGTCGTACAGCAACACGAAGTTCTGGGCGCCGGGCATGGCGCTGATCGGGGACGCCGCGTGCTTCGTCGACCCGGTGTTCTCCTCCGGGGTCCACCTCGCCACCTACAGCGGGCTGCTGGCCGCGCGCTCGCTCAACTCCTGCCTGGACGGGACTGTCGACGAGACCACCGCGTTCGAGGAGTTCGAGGCCCGCTACCGGCTGGAGTACAGCCGCTTCTACGAGTTCCTCGTCGGCTTCTACGACATGCACCATTCGGAGGACTCCTATTTCTGGCAGGCCCGAAAGATCTCCAACACCGCGGACTCCGACCTGGAGTCGTTCGTCGAACTGATCGGCGGGGTCTCCTCCGACGAGTTCGCCGATGCGGCGCGGGCCAGACAGCGGTTCTCCGAGGCGTCGGACGAGATGGCCGGCATGACGCACACCGCCGCGGACGACGCCGACGGGCCGCACGGCGCCGTGCCGGGGAAGGTGGTCGGCCGGCTCATGGAGCAGGGCGCCGCCCTGCAGGCGCGGGCTCTGCTCGGCGACGAGGCGGGGGCCGAACGACCGGTCAGGCGGGGGGGTCTGGCCGCGTCGACGGACGGACTGGGCTGGGTTCCCCATGCACGGTCCTGACGGGGCGGCGCTCGCCGCCGCGTCGCCGCTGGGCGGGGAGCCGTTGACCGTCTTCCTGCTCCAGGTAGGCGTACTCCTCGTCTGCGCCTACGGCCTGGGGCGGCTGGGCGCCCGGGTCGGCCTGCCGCCCCTGGTGGGGGAGCTGACCGCGGGGGTGCTGCTGGGGCCGACCCTGCTGGGGCAGATCGCGCCGGGGCTCTCCGGCCGGCTGTTTCCCGCGGACATGTCGCAGGCGCACCTGCTCGACGCGTTCTGCCAGTTCGGCATCCTGCTGCTGGTGGCCATCGCCGGGGCCCAGTTCGACCCCCTGATCCTGCGCAGGCGCGGCGGTCTGGCCGCCCGGGTGAGCCTGGCCGGTCTCCTGGTGCCGCTGGGGCTGGGGATCGCCACCGGGTACCTGGTGCCGGTCTCGCTGCTCACGGACTCCGGGGAACGGGGCGTCTTCGCGCTGTTCCTCGGGGTCGCCATGTGCGTCACCGCTCTCCCGGTGATCGCCAAGACGCTCGCTGACCTGAACCTCACGCACCGCAACGTCGGCCAGTTGCTCATCGCGGCCGCCGTGTTCGACGACGCGGTGGGCTGGCTGATGCTCGCTCTGGTGACGGCGTTGGCCAGCGGAGGGGCCGGCGGGCCCGTGGTCCTGACCACGATGGCCTGGACCGCCGTGTTCATCGCCGCGGCGTGCGCGGTGGGCGGCCCGATCGGTAGGCGGATATCCCGTACCGGGAGCAGCCGGGTCCCGGTATCGGCCATCACGGTCGGCGTGGCCGTCGTCGTCCTGTACGGGGCACTGACCGCGGCGGCCGGGATGGAAGCGCTGTTCGGGGCGTTCGTGGCCGGGGCCACCCTGCTCCGGCACATCGACCCGGCGCGCCTCGCTCCGCTGCGCACTCTGGTCATGGCCGTGTTCGCCCCGGTGTTCCTGGGCAGTGTGGGGCTGCGCATGGACCTGACAGCGCTCGCGGAGCCGTCGGTCCTCCTCACCGGCGTCGTCGTCCTGTTCGTGGCCACGCTCGGCAAGTTCGCCGGCGCGTACGTCGCCGCCCGCAGCGGCGGGATGAGCCGGTACGAGGGGCTGGCGCTCGGGGCGGGGATGAACTCCCGCGGGATGATCGAGGTGGTGATCGCCCTGGTCGGGCTGCGCATCGGCGTACTGGACACCGTCACCTTCACGATCATCGTGCTGATCGCCCTCATCACCTCGGTGTCAGCGCCGCCCATCCTGCGCTGGGCGAGCAGCCGGATCGCTTTCGACAGCGAGGAGCAGGAGCGGGAGGAGCGGCTGGCCGGCTGGAGCACCGAGCCCGCCTTCTCCGGTGGGCCGACGCCCAAGTCAGCACGGCAGGAGAAGACCGTGGACACCTCCTGAGTGCAGGCTAGGTGGTTACCGTTCCGCCGGTCCGTCCGGCGGAACGGTGACTCATGTACGGAACCAGGAGGAGAACTCTGTGAGCGTCACCGACCCCACCCCCGGCGCGGACACCGCATCCGGTCCGGGAGACGGCATCCGTATCGCGGGCGCGCGGATCCACAATCTCAAGGATGTCTCACTGACGATTCCCCGCAACCAGATCACGGTCTTCACGGGGGTCTCGGGTTCGGGCAAGTCGTCGATCGTCTTCGACACGGTGGCCGTGGAGGCCCAGCGGCAGCTGAACTCCACCTTCAGCTGGTACATCCGCAACCAGCTCCCGAAGTACGAACGTCCGCAGGCCGAGACGATCGAGAACCTCACCACGCCGGTGATCGTCGACCAGAAGCCGGTGGGGGGCAACGCCCGGTCCACGGTGGGCACCATGACCGACGTGCAGCCTATGATCCGGGCCCTGTTCGCCCGGTTCGGCACGACGAAGGACAAGAACCCGTCCTCGCTCGGCGTCTCCGCGTTCTCGTTCAACGACCCCCAGGGCATGTGCCCGGACTGTGACGGTCTCGGCCAGAGCATCGCCCTCGACCTGGACAAGATGCTGGACCGCTCGAAGTCCCTGGACGACGGGGCGGTCCTTTTCCCCGAGTACAAGGTGGGCAGCCCGGACTGGCAGATCTGGGCGAAGTCCGGCCGTCTGGATCCGGCCAAGCCGATCGCCGAGTACAGCGCCGAGGAGCTGGACACGCTTCTGCGCGGCACCGGCGGGAAGGTGACGCTGAAGACCAAGAGCACCGAGTTCCAGACGAACTACGAGGGGCTGGCCGACCGCTTCGAGCGGCTCAACCTCAAGCGCGACCTCAGCGCCCTGAGTGATCGCAAGCGCGAGGTCATCGAACGTTTCGTCACCGACGGCGTCTGTCCCTCCTGCCGGGGCGCGCGGCTCAACGCCGCCGCGCTCGACGTCCGGATCGACGGCAAGAACATCGCCGACTACTCGAGCATGGAGGTCCGCGACCTCACGGAGGTGCTCACCGGCGTCACGGAGCCGGCCGCCGCCCCTCTCGCGAAGGCCGCGCGCACGGCCCTGGAGCGGATCGTGTCCATCGGGCTCGGCTACCTGACCCTGGACAGGCCCACGGCCGACCTCTCGGGGGGCGAGGGGCAGCGGCTGAAGATGGTGCGCCACCTCGGCAGTGGTCTGGCCGGGCTCACGTACATCTTCGACGAGCCCAGCATCGGCCTGCACCCGCGCGACGTGGGGCGGCTCAACGAGCTGCTGCGCGCGCTGCGCGACAAGGGGAACACCGTGCTGGTCGTCGAGCACGACCCCGATGTGATCGAGATCGCCGACCACATCGTCGACGTCGGCCCCGGGGCCGGGGTGCACGGGGGCGAGATCGTGTTCGAGGGGTCCTTCGCGGAGCTGCGGAAGGCGAAGACCCGGACCGGCGAGGCGCTGCGGCGCGGGGCACACGTGAAGGAGGAGGTCCGCCCGCCCACGGGGGAGCTGACCGTGGAGAACGCGGATCTGCACAACCTGAAGCAGGTCTCCGTGGCCGTGCCCACCGGGGTGCTGACCGCGGTGACCGGGGTGGCGGGTTCCGGCAAGAGCAGCCTGATCTCCGGGGCCTTCATGGCGGCGCACCCCGACGCCGTCTTCGTCGACCAGTCCGCGATCGCCGCCTCTTCGCGCTCCACACCGGTCTCCTACCTCGGCCTGATGGACCCGCTGCGCAAGCTGTTCGCGAAGGAGACCGGCGCGAACGCCTCGCTGTTCAGCTTCAACTCCAAGGGTTCGTGCGAGGAGTGCCAGGGCCGCGGGGTCATCATCACCGAGCTCGCCTTCATGGACCCGGTGACCACGCACTGCGGTGTCTGTGAGGGGCGCCGCTTCAAGTCCGAGGTCCTGGAGCACCAGCTTCGCGGCAAGTCCATCGCGGACGTCCTGGAGCTGCCCGCCGACGAGGCCGTCGAGTTCTTCACCGAGAAGGCCCTGCTGCCGAAACTGCGTGCTCTCGTTGATGTCGGTCTTGGATACCTCAGCCTGGGCCAACCACTTTCCAGCCTCTCCGGCGGTGAACTGCAGCGCATCAAACTTGCTGACCAGCTGCACCGCACGGGCACGGTCTACGTCCTGGACGAGCCCACCACCGGGCTGCACATGTCCGACGTGGACACCCTGCTGGCACTCTTGGACGGTCTCGTCGAGGCGGGCAACACCGTCGTGGTCATCGAGCACAACCTCGATGTGGTGCAGCAGGCCGACTGGATCATCGACCTGGGCCCCGATGGCGGACGGGAAGGCGGCGAGGTCGTCTTCACCGGCACGCCGAAGGACCTGCTCGCCGCAGATTCGTCCCTCACCGGCGAGTACCTGCGCCGCCACCTGAAGGCGCAGGCCGGCTGACCGGACGCCTGACGGTCGTCCGAAGGGCGCGTGCTCTTCGGACGACCGCCCTTGGTTGGGGCCGCTCCCCCCTCTTTCCCCCCCGGAGGGCTCAGACGCCCGAGGGGGCCCCGGACCGGGACCGCGCGTTATAGGCGTCGAGCAGTTGCTGGGCCGCCACACCGGCCTCCGCGAATGCCTTCCCGGGGTCTGCTCCGTTGCGCAGGACCTCGTCCATCGCTCCGGTGATGACCTCGTTGACGGCCGCGAAGTCGCCGAGGAGCGCGCCGAGCGCCGCCGGTGAACGGTCAGATGCCTTCAACTGCTCCCCGGCCACCCGCTGCTGCGGCCGGCGGTCGAACCACCCCGACGCCTCCAGCAGTTCCCGGGCCGCGACGGTCACCGGTACGAAACCGTTGGTGCGGTGCCAGTCCGCGGCGTTGGCCGGACTGATCAGGTACTGGGTGAGGGCTAGCAGTCCGTCCTGCGTGGCCTCGTCGAGTCCCGCGGCGAGCCACAGGGAGTCCCCCGAGACAGGCTGCCCCGCGACAGGGGCCTTGGCGTTCCTCGGCAACGGGAACACCGCGACCTCGAAGCCCGCCTGTGCGCCGGCCTGGATGAGTTCCCGGGCGGCCTTGGAGGAGTCGAAGGTGAAGGCGACCTTCTGCTGGACGAAGGCCTCGAACGCCCCGCCCCAGTCCGAGGGCCCGCCCGTGTAGAGGTAGTGGCCGCGCTCGTGGAGGTGCGTCCACCAGCGGACCCAGTCGAGCATTTCGTCCGATGTGACGTCCACAGTCCCGGCGCGGGCGGACCGGCCGTTGTCCTGATCGGTCAGCAGCCCGTTCTGGAGGGCGAGGGCCTGCTGGAACACCCAGCCGTCGTTGGCCCAGGTGATCCCGTGACCGGGGGCGCCCTTGATGCGGGCCACGGCCTCGCAGGCCGCTTCGGTCTCGTCCCAGGTACGGGGCAGCTCCGGGACACCGGCCCGCTCCAGGAGGGAGGCGTTGGCGTAGCAGAGCATGGTGGTGACCGTGAGCGGCAGTGACACCAACTCGCCCCCGAACGAGTAGGAGTCGCGCACCGTAGGGTCGAGGTCGTCCACGACCACCGGGTGCCCCAGTATCTCCGTACGGCCGGCGAGCGCGGCCCCGACCGAGGTGAAGACCGGTGTCCCGTCGGGCCTGCGGGCGTCGCGCGCCAACTGGCTGTCGGTGGTGTAGTAGCCCGCGATGTGCGGGGGCCTGCCCTCGGCCGCGGCGCGGGCCACCTGATCGGGCATGGTCCAGAAGTCGTGGCCGGTGATGTCGACTCGGTACCGGGGATGGGAACGCTCGAACTCGGCCGCCCTCTCGCGCAGCGGAGCGAGGAAGTCCCGCCCGTCATAGGTGGGGAACGGGTAGTTCGCCAGCCACACGTCCAGGACGATCCGCTCCTCCTGCGGCTGCTCCGGGATCTGGCCGTTCTTCGCTTCTGGAGCCTGCAAGGTCTGCCTCCTGAGGATCAGCGGACGCTGGATAGGGGTCGGGGGACATCGTCGATTCCCGGCCGTTGTCGGGGCATCTCCTGCTATGCGCAATCCGGCCCCTTCTTTCAGAGCCGCCACAAGCCTCCCTGAGGCCCCGAAGCGCCTCCCGTGAGGGGAAACCGCAACAGGAGAGCAAAAGGGCCGTAGAGCGCGCCCTGGGGGGCTTGGGGGGCGCTTCGATCACGAAGGAAGTCACCGCCACTCAACCTGGCGAGGGCTCCGGCACCCGGTGAGCACCGCCGCTTCCCCCCAGGGACTTGGTCCCTCCTTGGTCCCTGCGTTTAGTCCCTGCCATCACCGCAGGTCAGAAGGGGTATGCCCCCTCGAAAAGGGACTGAAGGGACTCAACTTCCTAATTATAAGCTCACTACGTACGCGCGCATGCGTGTGCGCGCATATCGTCATACTGCTTTCTTCTACTCAGCTCATAATGGGGAAGTTGAGTCCCTTCAGTCCCTTTTTCACCTCCCAAACATGCTCTGACCTGCACTGATGGGCAGGGACTAAACGCAGGGACCAAAAGCCCCTCCACCCCTTCAGACCCTCTTTCTGCTTCGTTCAGCCCCTGACCCCCTCGGCTGGAGACGCCCTGCCGGGCCGGTCCCTTGGGTCCCTGGCCCGATCGGGCCAGGGACCCAAGGGACCGACGGAACAGATCCCCCCGTGGGGGAGTCGAGGTACGACCAACCCGCCAGGGCCCCTACACTCATTCCGAAAGACAGTCCCTTCAGTCCCTCACCGAGGATCCCGAAAGAGCTTGAACAGCATCTTTCGCCTCATTCAGGGTCAGAAGGCCGAAGCCAGACGCAAGCTGACGGACGAGGACCACGACGTGCCGCGCCACGCAGAGACAAGCCCTCCCGCCCGTACCGGGCGGCTTGTGACCTCGCTCGCGCCGTCCGCCCGCCCCTGCCCGGCCTTCCCCCCGGCTGCCCCCGCCCCCCGCTTCAGGCCGTCCGCCGGTCCTCGCCTGAAACGGGCCGTCTCCCCGACGCACATCCCCTGCCCCTGGCAATCTGTCCGCAACGAGAAGATCATTCATGCCGGCCCAGCAGCAGGGGCCGCCCGACCGCTCCATCTCGAAGGACGTCCATGAGCAGCAGCGCCGAGAGCCCGCGCTTTGACGCAACTGCTGCCGCTCAGCAGATGCTCGCCCTCGAAACCACCCAGGCCCCGGCCCCGCTCTTCCCCGTCCAGGCTGCTCCCGAGGCCCCCGCCGCCCAACCCGGCGGGGCGGGGGGCGAGATCCCCGTGAGCCTGACCGACCGGGGCAACGCCAAGCTCTTCGTCCGTCTCTACCGGGATCAGTTCCGGCACGTGGAGGGCCTGGGCTGGTACTCCTGGGACGGCTACCGGTGGAAGCGGGCCGGAGGCGAGAAAGCGGCCCTGTGGGCGGCCGGCGAGATGGCCGAGGAGATTCCCGACACCGATCCCCGAGGGCTGTTCACCGACCGGGAACTGCACCACCACAAGCGCCGCACCCTGTCGACGACCGGTATGAAGGCGCTCCTCACCCAGGCCAAGGCGTCCCCCGACCTTTCCCTCGACCCCGACACCCTTGACGGCGACCCCTACGCGCTGTGCACTCCGGACGGGGTGGTCGATCTCCGCAACGGCCACATGCGCAAGCCCGATCCCACCCGCGACTTCCACTCCCGCGCCACCAGCGCGTCCCCCCAGGACATCCCCACCCCCCGGTGGCATCGGTTCCTCGAAGACACCTTCGGCAGCGACGCCGAAGGCCGGGAGATGATCGACTTTCTCCACCTGCTCCTCGGCTACTCCATCACCGGTGACGTCGGGGCCCAGGTGCTGCCCTTCCTTCACGGGCAGGGCAAGAACGGCAAGTCCGTTCTCCTCGACGTGATGATCCAGATCCTCGGGGACTATGCCGACGCGGCCCCGCCGGGCTTCCTCATGGACCGTGGCGCATACTCAGAGCACTCCACCGAACTCACCGAGCTCCACGGCCGTCGTCTGATCGTGTGCAGCGAGCTCAAGCCCAACGACCGGTTCGACGAGGCCCGGGTGCGCCTGCTGACCGGCGGAGACAAGATCAAGGCCCGCCGCATGCGGCAGGACTACTTTTCCTTCACCCCCACGCACAAGCTGTGGCTGCTGGGCAACCACCGCCCCGAGGTCTCCACCGGCGGCTTCGCCTTCTGGCGCCGGATCCGCCTCCTGCCCTTCGAACGGATCGTCCCCGACGAACGGAAGATCGACAATCTGGCCGTCGAACTGGTCCAGGACGAGGGCCCCGGGATCTTGCACTGGCTCACCGAAGGGGCGCGCCGCTACCTCGCCACCCGGGACACCCTCGCGGGCCCCGACCGGGTCCGCATCGCCACCACCGCCTACGCCAACACCGAGGACCACATCGGCCGCTTCCTCGCCGAGTGCTGCTTCCACGACCCCGAGAACAGCGACCTGCGGGTCGAACAGGGCCTGCTCTACGCCTCGTACAGCAACTGGTGCGCGACCAGCGAAGGCATCCGCCCCGGAACCGCCCGTGCCTTCGCCACCCGTGTCCGCCAGGAAGTCGGCCTCGCCTCACCCGCCGACATGATCAAATCCAACGGCCGCAAGTTCTACCCCCACCTCGCTCTGGCGGCCGACGAATGAACGTCCCCGAACCGGAGGCACTGCCGCGCGAAAGCGGGCCCCCTCTACGATATGAGTGCCCCCTGGACGTACCTGGCCGCGATCCCCGTCGGGAACCGGTGCCAGGGGCGGCCCGCACCACTGCGGCACCGCACCGCAGATGAACACACGCACTACGCAGGCACCGCCCCACCCGGTGCACGCCGACGAAGGAGAGGTCGCCGCCATGAGCTCGCTACTGACCGACAGCGATCTCGTCCACGAGGCGAATGTCGTGTGGCTCGAAGACCCCGAGGGCCTCGACTACGTCCGCCAGGCCCTGGACAAGACCCCCCGGCGCAAGAACAAACCGCGCTACGCCCGCGACGGCCGCATGATCGGCTACATCGAACTCGGGGCCGACGCCGAGGCGGACCCGGACAGTGGCCTGTACCGGCGCAGGGTGTTCTTCCTGCTTCCGCACGACCGGGACTCCGACCCCGAAGGCGTCTACCGGCAAGGTGCCCCCGGAGAGGCCGTCGACCCCCGCACCATCGAGCCCAACCGCGTCGGCGAGAAGACCCCCCGCTCCCAGCTGGGCACCTCCTCCGCCGTGGCCACCACCGGATCCTAGAACCCCTCCGGCTCTTCCCTCCCGCCCTACACCACCACGTCCCGCCGCGGGGCGATTTCGCATCAACTTCCCCTGTACATAAGGCAATCAGGGCTTTCCAGTGGTCCGGGCCCCAGCCTGTTCCTATTCTTCCGACCATGACCATCGCCACTGAGCCGATCGGCAGCCTTCCGCGCTCCGCGACCCTCATGAACGCCCTCACCGCACACGCCCAGGGAACCCTGGACGACACGGACCTCGCCAAACAGCAGGAGCAGGCCGTCGCGGACACCCTGGCCCAGCTGGAACGAGTCGGCAGCCCTGTCCTCGTGGACGGCGAACAGTCCAAGCCGAGCTTCGCCACCTACCCCGTGGCCGGCCTCGACACCCTTTCCCCGGACGGTGCCGTCATCCCCTTCGCCGACGGGCACACCCGACAGCTCCCCAGCATCACGCAAGGGCCTTTCCGCTACCAGGTGCGGGCCGAGACCTATTTCCGCGCCGCACGGCAGTACACGGACCGCCCCCTGAAGCAGGCGGTCATCGCACCCTCCGCCCTCAGCCTCCTCTACCCCGCCACGCCCATCGAGGGCTACCCCCGCGAGGAGTTCCTGCGCGACCTCGCCGACGAGGCCGAGGCCGACATCCGCGGCTGCCTGGACGCGGGCGCACACGTCGTCCAGCTCGACTTCACCGAAGGGCGGCTCTCCCTCAAGCTCGACCCCAGCG
This sequence comes from Streptomyces parvus, assembly GCF_032121415.1. Lineage (NCBI taxonomy): Bacteria > Bacillati > Actinomycetota > Actinomycetes > Kitasatosporales > Streptomycetaceae > Streptomyces > Streptomyces parvus. Next base: position 203,644 of record NZ_CP135078.1, read on the forward strand.
GCGGCGTCCTCGACGACTTCATCACCCTCAACAACGAGGTCCTGGGACGCTTCAGCGCCGAGGAACGCACCCGCATCGGCGTACACACCTGCCCCGGCGGTGACCAGGACTCCACGCACAGCCTCGACATCGACTACGCCGAACTGCTGCCCAAGCTCTTCCAGCTCAAGGTGGGCAACTTCTACCTCGAACTGGCCGGCGAACCGGACCCGGAGCGAGTCCTGAGTATCGTCCGCGAACACCTGCCCCCCACCGCCCGCGTCTTCGTCGGGGTGACCGACCCGATCGACCCCGTGGTCGAGACCCCTGAGCAGGTACGCGACCGCGTCCTGCTCGCCGCCCGCTACATCCCCGCCGAGCAGCTGGGAACCTGCGACGACTGCGGCTTCTCCCCGTTCGCTGACGACGCCTCCACCACACGCGAACTGGCCTTCGCCAAGATCGAGGCCCGCGTACGGGGCACCGCCCTGGCCGAAGAGGCGCTCGGCCTCTGACCCCGGCATCCCTCCCGGTTTCCGGCGGCCCGGCACGGGGACGTCCCCGTGCCGGGCCGCCGGCCGACCTGCCTAGAAAGGGCCGGAGGGCGGCGAAGACAGCTCGCAGGCGCAGTGCTTGGGCAGACTGCTAGGACGAGGAACTCCCACCACTACGAGGAGAGGCATATCCATGCCGCGGATTCCCGTCCACACCATCGACACCGCACCCGCAGCCGGCGGAGAGATTCTGCGCCGGCTGGAGAAGCGATTCGGGCGAGTGCTCAACATCCACGGGGGAATGGCCCATTCCCCCGTGGTCCTGGAGACCTACGCCGCGATAACCGGAGCCGTCGCCGAGCACGGGACCTTCGACGCCCGCACACGTGAGGCGATCGCCCTCGCCGTGGGCGCGGTCGACGCATGCGTGTACTGCCAGGCGGCGCACACGGTGTCGGCGAAGGTGGCGGGCTTCACGCTGGAAGAGACCGTGGCGATACGCCGCGGGGCGCCCGGGAACGACGCGAAGCTCGAAGCACTGGTCCAGGTCGCCCGGGAGATCGCCGGCGAGGTGGGCGAGGCGTCGGACGCCTCGTGGGACGCGGCCGTGGCACAGGGATGGACGGACACCGAGCTCGCCGAGGTCTTCGTCCATGTGGCTGTGAACCTCTACACCAACTACTTCAACCACTACGCCCGCACCGAGATCGACGTCCCCTCCGTCCCCGACATCGACAGCTGACGCTCCGCCCGCACGGCCCCGGACAGGCTCCGGCGGACCACGCGGCCGCCCCTGCCGGCGACCCGCCCCCTTCGAGCTCCGGGGCGGGTCGCCGGCAGGGGCATCGTCGTCCGCTGCCTTCGGGTATCGTCGGCGCCACGATCGTGCACGACCCTGTCCCGGCATCGTCTTTCGGCCCGATCCCTGTACGGAGCAATCGAGTTGATGTCCAGTCAGGGAACTTCCAGTCAGCGAAGACACCGACGGGGAGCGCACGACGGCGCGCCCCTGAGTCAGCGGGGAGGCTTCATGGGCAAGACGGGTGCGCGCCCCAGGGTGCTGGTCGTAGGGGCGGGCCTGGCCGGCACGGCGACCGCGATACGACTGCTCCATTTCGCGAGAAGACCACTGGAGGTCATCCTCCTGGAGCGGCGTCCCCACTACCGCTCGGCGGGCGTCGCTTACCACCGTGACGGCAACCCCTGGGACCACGTCTTCAACATTCAGGCCGGCCGGATGTCGGTGTTCCGCGAAGACGTGCTCGACTTCATCAACTGGGCCAACCAGGAGGCCGACCGCCGTGACTGGCCCCAGCGCTGGGCCTCCTGGAAGTTCACCGAGCAGGGCCCCGCCCCCCGCCGCATCTTCCAGGACTACCTCGACGACCGGCTGATCGAGGCCGCACGGGAATCCTGCTCCGGGGTCGTCCTCGTGGAAGCGGACGGCGAGGCACTCGACACCCGGCCCTGCGACCGCGGCTTCGAGGTGACTGTCAGGGGCCTCACCTCGTACACCACCCAGGGACTGCGTCCCGGGCCGCTCCCGCACACGCAGATCCTCGACGCGGACCACGTCGTCCTCGCCACCGGCCTCGAACTCAAGGAACCGCCTTTCGCCGCCGGCGTGGCCGGGCACCCCTCCTTCGTCCGCAACCCGTACTCCGCGCCCGGTATCCGCAAACTCGCCCAGCTGCCGCCCGACGCCTCCGTCGCCATCGTCGGATCGGTGCTCAGCGCGTACGACTCGGCGGGCCTGTTGCTGCGCAACGGACACGTCGGCCGTATTCACCTGATCTCCAGGTCAGGGACGATCTTCCGCACCTACCCCGACACCCACGAACACGGAGTGTTGCGGCTGCCCCGCCCCGACACCCTGATGGAGCCCTACCGCGACCGCGAGGAATTTCTCGCCCGTGTCAGGACCGCCTGGCAGGCCGCCTGCACGACCGTCAGGGACCGGCATCCCGAGATCGAAAACGTGATCGTCTCCGAACGGGTCGCCAAAGCCTGGGAGCCATACATTCCGGAGGTCATCGACCGCATCCCGACCGATGACCTGCGCCGACTGCTGGACGAGTTCGCCACCAGCCTCGCAGCCCTGCGCGTCGGAGCCGTGGAATACACGATGGCGATCATCGAACGGGCGATGCGCCCCCAGGACGGTCGGGTGGAACTGGTCGTCGGCCGGGTACAGGACATCACCCCGGCGGAGTCCGGGCGGCTGACGGTCTCCGTCGCCGCACAGCACGAGCGGCACAGCGTCGAAGCCGACCTCGTGGTGTCCAACTTCGGCAGGGAGTTCGACTACGCCAAGGTCGAGCAGCCCCTCTGGCGCAACCTTCTCCGCAAGGGCATCGCGGTCCCCCACGAGCGCACAGGGCGCGGCGTGGAGGTCGACGAGTGCGGAACTCTTCTGAGCTCCGACGGCACACCGGCAGGGCCGATCTCCGCCGTCGGCGTACCGAGAGAAGGAGACGAGATCGTCCGGCACGGCCGGACCGGCGCATTCGCGTTCAACCTCGCAGCCATCAAGAACCACTCCGTCTCCGTCGCTGCCCACGTCGTCGAACAGCTTGAACTGCGACAGGACGGCTTCGATGACCTCGCCGCACGGCATCTCCACTACCGGAGCTATGTCAGCAACCCGGAGGAAGCGGTCCGGGAGGCACTGGAGGAGTCTGTGGTACTGGAAGTGCGCAGGCTGGCCACCCGCGAACGAAGGAGCAGGGAAGCACTGGAATCCCTCCTGAACGCCCGCATTCGCTCCATGGGCAGCCTCCCCGTACTTCCGACGGGCGTCCCCCGCGACGAGCGCCTGATGAGGGCAGTCGTCAACCGGGTCGCCGTGGAACGGCTCAACGACGTCTCCGTGACACCACGGCAGCTGCGTCGAAAACTGGGGTTGGAGAACGCCGAACATCCGGAGGACTAGTTGAACGGGAACGGGCGACGGATCCTGGGATCTCTCCTGGCCGGCGGTACCGAGAGTGTGCTTCAGGGCACCTGCAACCGAACGCGAAGTCCGCGCGAAGGAACCATCCTCATCGCCCCTTCCCTCGAAGCAGGGCTGTACGACGCCATCGTGTCCGCACGGGCCGTGGTGTGTGGTTCCGGGGGACTCACCGGCCACATGCAGTCCCTGTGCCGCGGCAGGGGGATCCCGGTACTGCGCGTCGAGGAGGCTGACCTCGCCGACCTCGTGGGCGAGGTGACGCTCTACCTGGAGAGCGCGTCCATCGTCGTCGGGCCCCGCCCCGCCCCGCCGCCCGGGACCGGCAACCCCACGTTGGACGCCATCGGCTCGGCCTGTGCGGTCATTGCGGACCTGCAGGACATCACGACGATCAACTCCTGCGGGCCGGACGCCGCCCGCGTCGAGTCCTTCTTCATCAGAGAGGAGTTCCTCTGCCTCGCACTGGGGCTGAGCCCGCTCGACGCCATGGCTGGCGACACCGCCGACATCACCGCCTACGGGCAGGCAATCGGAGAGCGGCTCTGCGGCTTCGTCGAGGCACTCCTACCTGCGCAGCGGCTCGTTCTGCGCATGCTCGACCTGCGCTCCGACCACGCGGCCGACGTCACCGAGACCGCCCCCGTCGCCGTCGAGCCGAACCCGGAGATGGGCATGCACGGCGCTCGCTGGCTCCTCGGGTCCGTCGGCTACCGGGAGGCCCTGCACGCCGTACTGGCGACCCTCCGCAAAAACCTGGGCGACGCAGCGGACCGGGTGGGGCTCTCGGTGCCGTTCGTCAGCGACGAGAATGAGTTCGCACAACTCAGAGCCCATCTCGACTTACCCGACGGCACCCCTTTGTCCGCCTTCGTCGAGACGCCTTCCGCCGTCCACGCCACCACCGCGCTGTGCGCCGCCGGCGCCAGTGAACTGTTCGTCGGTCTCAAGGACCTGGTGCAGTTCTACCTCGCTGCGGACCGGGGCAACCACCTGGTCGCCGATTCCTACCGCACCCGCCACCCCGCCGTCCTCCACGGCGTTCGCAGCGTCGTGGAGGACGCCCGCGCTGCGGGCACACCTGTACGGGTTTTCTCCCTGGCATCGGACCTGGACCACTACCTCGAACACCTGCCGACACCCGACGGCTACATGATGTGCACCGCCGAACTCAAGCAGCTTCTCCTGGCGTCCCGCTCCCGCTCCACCGGGGGAACGCCAGAGCTTTGAATCCCGGAATGCTTTGGTCCCGTTTCAGTCCCGGAAGAGAAAGTCCAGGTCAGAAGGGATCTGCACAGAATAACGGGACTGACGGGACCAAAGCGGGGAGTTATCACCGCACGAGGTGTCTTCAACACGCGGGCGCGTGTGGGAAGGACGCAAGTAGTCGTGAGCAGCCGATAACTACCGGGTCGGGTCCCGTCAGTCCCGTCGCTCTGAGGGAGAGCTCTCTGACCTGGACTTTTCCTTTCGGGACTGAAACCGTCCGACCCCCCGCGGGACTGAAACCCCCGGGGCGCTGCTGCCGCCTGCGGGACTGACGGGACCCTGATCCGCCGACACGTCCCGGGCCTTCCCTGCCCCTGCGACCCCGTGGGCTACGCTCGTCCCGCAAACCCGATGCTTCAGTCCCGTCAGGCCCGTTGCATCTGCCGGAGAACGGCATGAACCGCGAAAAGGACAATGCGTTGACCCGCCACCCCTCGAACCCACCTGATTCCCCGGGCGAGGCCGTGCACGGAAACGCGGTCGCCCGGTGGTTGGCGGGGGCGGGGTGGCCGGTCCACCCCCTCGCCCCGCAGCAGAAGGTCCCGCCGGCGAACTGCCGGGCGTGCAAGGAGGACCGGCACGCGCCCGCACTCTGCCCGTGCCGAAAGGCAGGACGCTGGTGTCACGGCTTCCACGCCGCGACCACGGACCCTGAGCTCATCGATGCCTGGTGGCACGCCGGCTCCCGCTTCGGGGTCGGCGTCTCCTGCGGTCCCGCGAACCTGGTCGTTCTCGACGTGGATGCCCACGCCGCACAAGTCCCCGACCGCTCGCGTCTCTTGCCGGGCATCCCCATCGCCCCCCAGGTCAACCTCTCCGGACTGGCCACAGGCTTTGACACCCTGGCCCTGCTCGCCGCGCTCCGCGGCAAACCGAGCCCGGCCACGGACACCGGCACGCTGAGGGTGCGCACCCCCTCCGGGGGACTGCACATCTGGTATCGAAACCCCCACCCCGAGACCCGCTACCGGTCCTCGACGGGCTCCAGCCCGAGAACAGCACTGGCCTGGCAGGTTGACGTGCGTTCCGACAACGGCTACATCGTTGCCCCCGCGACCACGACCACCGCGGGCAGCTACCAGCCGCTGGGAGCAACCCGCATCCCGGCGCCACTGCCCCGATGGCTGGCAGCGGAACTCGTACGCACCCACCACGTGCGAGCCGCGATCCCCCGCCCCGCCGCGAGCCACCGCCGCCGCCACTCGGCAAAAGGAGCCGAACGGCTCCTGACCCCGCTCCTGGACGAGGTGTCCGCATGCGCAGCCACCCCACAAGGGGCGAGCTTCACTGAGAAACTCAACCGCGCCGCTTACACCGCCGGAGGGCTCGTCCAAGGAGGCCACCTCCCCGAGGAAGAAGCGCACACCCTGCTCCTGGAGGCGGCCCGCGCGGCCCGCCCCGCCCAGGAGAGCCGTAACCTCACGATCATCGAGACAGCTCTGTCTGCGGGTGCCCAGCGCCCACTCCACCCCCGAGGACGTTCATGAGCGCCGAGTCCACACGCTTCGACGCGCAAAGGGCCGCAGCGCAGATCCAGCAGCAGACACTTGCCTGGGATCCGCCCGAGTCGCACGCGAACCTGCCCGCTCAGCAGACCGACCCCCGCCCACAGCCCGTCCCGGAGCCGGACGGACTGCTTCCCAACTCGTTGACGGACAGGGGAAACGCCAAACTGTTCGCCCGCCTCTACCGCGACCAGTTCCGCTACGTGATCGGCATGGGGTGGCATTCCTGGGACGAGTACCGGTGGAAACTGACCGGCGGCGACGAGGCAGCGGTCTGGGCTGCCGGGGAGATGGCCGAGCAGATCGCCCAACACGACCCGCAGGGAAGATTCACTCCCCGACAGTTGGCCGCGCACCGACGGCACTCCGAATCCACCTCAGGACTCAAAGCCCTGCTCTACCAGGCGCAGGCCGCCCCCGGGCTGCGCCTGGACCCCGACGTCCTTGACGGCGACATCTACGCCCTGTGCACCCCATCCGGTGTCGTCGACCTCAGAACAGGAACGCTGCGCAAGCCCGATCCGCTTACGGACATGCACTCGCGGGCCACCTTCGTGGCGCCACATCCCATGCCCATCCCGCGCTGGGACAGCTTCCTGCGCGACACCTTCGGCGAGGACACCAAAGGCAGGGACACCACCCACTTCCTGCACCTCCTTCTTGGCTACTCCATCACCGGCGACGTCGGTGCGCAGGTTCTGCCCTTCCTCTACGGCTCCGGAGCCAACGGCAAGTCCGTGCTGCTGGAAGTGATGATGCAGATCCTGGGCGACTACGCCAACGCAGCCCCGCCCGGTTTCCTCATGGAGAAGGGCAAGTTCACCGAGCACTCCACCGAACTGACCGAACTCCACGGCCGACGCATCGTGGTATGCAGCGAGCTCAAGCCCAACGACAGGTTCAACGAATCCCGCGTCAAGCTCCTCACCGGCGGCGACACCATCACCGCACGCCGGATGCGACAGAACTTCTTCACCTTCACCCCCACGCACAAGCTGTGGCTGCTGGGCAACCACCGCCCCGAAGTCGGCACCGGCGGCTACGCCTTCTGGCGCCGCATGAGGATCATCCCCTTCGAGCGGAGCGTCCCCGACGAACGGAAGATCGACAACCTGGCCGCCGAACTCGTCCGCGACGAGGGCCCGGGCATCCTCCACTGGCTGATCGAGGGAGCCGGACGCTACCTGACGACCCGCGACCCGCTCACCGGACCGGCCTCCGTGCGGCTGGCGACCGCCGCCTATGAGACGACCGAAGACCACGTGGGCCGCTTTATCGCCGAATGCTGCACCAAGGGCGAGGGCGGACGCCCCAATCCGGAACTGCGCGTCGAACAGAAACTGCTGTACGAGACCTACGGCCGGTGGTGCTCGGAGGAAGGCATCCGGCCCTCCACCAGCCGTGCCTTCGCCAGCCGCATCCGCCAGGAACTCGGCCTGTCCTCACCCGCAGAAATGATCAAGAACAACGTCAAGAAGCTCTACCCCGGCATCGCCCTGCTCCACAACGGAAACACCGATGGCCCGAGCGGGACGCCATGACGACCTTCCGCACCCGGGAGGGGCGCACGGCCCGACCGTACGATGGACGATGCTGGCCGTCCCACCTCGCCCCGCGAGCCGGCAAGACGAACAGCATGAAAGCCCCACCCCCAGGCCGGTGCCCGGCCGCCAAGACCCAGGAGGCCTGATGAGCGCGATTCCGCAGGAAGGCGATCTCGTCCAGGAAGCCGAGGTCGTATGGCTGGAGGACACCGAAGACCTCGACTACGTCCGCCAAGCCCTGGACAAGGTCGGCACCCGCAGAGGGAAACCCCGATACGAGCGCGACGGGCGGATGATCGGCTATACCAACCTGACGCCCACCGCGCCACGCAGCGCGGACAGCGGCCTCTTCGCGCGCCGTACGTTCTACCTGTTGCCGCACGACCGCCCCAACCAGCCCGGTGATCCCGAGTGCCCCTACCGGGTGGGCTCACCCCTGGAAGCCGTCGACCCCCGAACCGTTGCGGCGGGAAAGGTCGGAGCCAAGACCCCTCGTTCACAGGCCTCGGGGGAGATAGTGTCCGTCCGCCCGTAGAAGGGCGGCTCGGATGGAGGCTCGGGAGTGCCCCATACCAGCACCGGGAATGCGCGAAGGGGCGGTGGTGGGGCGCGTTGGCTGTGGCTTTCGTGGGCCTCTTGGTGCCGGGCGGGTGTCCTGAGCAGGGCGCCTGGTGCCGCGCCTGTGCCTTGCTCGGGCCTTTCGCTGTACGGGTGGCTGCCGCGGCAGGCGCGGGGAGCTCAGCTGACTCAGGACGCTAGGCGGCCCTCCGTACGTGGGTGGTGTCGGAGTCGAGAAGAGCACCGTCGGCCCCCACCGGCGCGAGGTCTGGCACCGGGGTGCCGTGCCGGTCGAGGAGGACGGAGTGGCTCTCGCCAAGTGCGAAGGCGTGCCGTTCGCCCCACTGCCGCAGCGTGAGGACGACGGGGAAGAGATCGCGGCCGGCGTCGGTGAGGACGTATTCCTGGCGCCGCCCCGATGGTGCGGGGCGCTGGACGAGGAGTCCGTGGGCGAGGAGCTTGCGGAGGCGGTCGGTGAGGATGTTGCGCGCGATGCCGGTCCGCCGCTGGAAGTCGGTGAACGAGGCCGCGCCGTCCATGGCGTCACGGATGACGAGAAGGCTCCACCGGTCGCCGACGAGGTCGAGCGTGCGGGCGACGGGGCAGTCGGGGTCGGTCCAGTCGGAGGCAGCCCTGTCGGTTCTGGCGGTCTCGTCTGTCCTGTCGGTCTTTGCTGGGGCGGGGTCCGGGGTGTCCAGGGGTGTGCGGGCCATGACACCTTCCAATCAGTTGCGTATTGAAACCATCATGCCGTAGCATCCAATCAGTTGCAAAATGCTACCAACTGGATGGGTGTAATGAACACATGGCGGCGATTGCTGGTCGCGGTGGTGTGCGGTGTCGCGGTGGCGAGCATCTATGCCGCGCAGCCGGTTCTGGAGCCTATGGGGCGTGACCTCGGTGTGCCGCCGGAGCTCACGGGCTGGATCGTCGCCACCGGCCAGTTCGGCTATCTGGCAGGGCTGTTGCTCCTGGTGCCGCTCGGCGACGTGGTCGACAGGCGCCGCCTCATCGCCGTGCACCTGGCGGTCGCCGCAGCCGGAATGATCGTGACCGCCTCCGCGTCGTCAGCGTCGCAGGCGTTCGTGGGGCTCGCGGCGGCCGGGCTGTTCGCGGTCGTGGTGCAGACTACGGTGGCCTACGCCGCGTCGGCTTCCCCGCCTGCCGAACGCGGGCGGACCATCGGTGTCGTGACTACGGGCGTCGTGATCGGCATCCTGGGCGCGCGGATCGTCGCCGGCGCCCTCGCCGACGTGGGGGGCTGGCGCAGCGTCTACGTCGCGCTCGCGGCCCTCTCCCTCGTGCTCGCGGCCTTGGTACTCGCCGTCCTGCCGCCGGAGACACGTACCAGCCCCGTCGCGGGATACCGGCAAGTCGTCGGCTCGCTCGGCGGACTGTTCGGGCAGCGCGCCTTCCTGACGCACGGCCTCATCGCGTTCTTCCTGTTCGCGTCATTCGGCACGCTATGGAGCGGCCTGTCCCTGCCGCTGGCGGACGCACCCTGGCAGCTGAGCGAAAGCCAGATCGGACTGTTCGGCATCGCCGGACTCGCGGGCGCACTCGGCGCGGCCCGCGCGGGTCGGTGGGCGGACGCGGGGCACGCGGCCCCGGCCAGCGGCCTCGCGCTCGCCCTCCTCGTCCTCTCATGGGTGGCGATCGCCCAACTCCCCCGGTCCCTGGGGCTTCTCATCGTCGGCATCGTCGTTCTCGACTTCGCGGTCCAGGTTGTGCACGTGAGCAACCAGCACGTGCTCACTGCCACGCATCCCGACTGCGTGAGCAGCGTGATCGGCGGCTACATGGTCTTCTACTCACTCGGCTCCGCCCTCGGCGCGGCCACGACCACCCCCGTCTTCACCGCCTACGGCTGGGCAGGATCCAGTCTCCTCGGAGCCGGGTTCGCTACCTGCGCGCTGGTCGTCTCGGTGGTCGGCAGGCACGCCCACCACCTGGGCTTCAGAGGTCCCGCCGAACAAGTCGGCGGAGCGGCCAGCGGTGCGTCGCCGCGTTTGCGACCGGAACCCGCGGCAGACATTTCCGCTTCATGAGCCATCGATGAATTCCTTTGGAGCTGCTCGCCGGTGAGCGTGACCCGGCGGCTTTTCACGTTCGACAGCCATACTCCGAGCCGCACAGACGTCCATCGCGGTGTTTGGAGCGGCGAGGGTTTCGTACGTGGTGGCGTAGGCCCGGGCCGCACTGAGGTTTTCCTCCCATGCCGCGTCCGCCGGGTCCCAGACGATGCCGAGCGCTTCCAGGTCCTCGGCCCGCTCGGGGAGCATGATCCCGGCCCGCATCGCGCGGCGCTGATCGGACAGCCACCGCCCCAGCGGGAACCCGCCCTCACCCGCCTCGTCCCCGCCTTCACCCCGTACGCCACGACCCTCGACGTGGTTGTAGGGGACG